>JAQUTN010000175.1 GCA_028694375.1 Bacteroidales bacterium | reverse complement strand
CTGACATTGCTTTCTTCTTCGATGATGGAAGCAGGCACCGAACCCTCCCCGGGGCTCACCCCCAGCTCAGCGGCCTTAGCCCTGCGTTCTTCGTTCCAGAACTCATCGTAGGTGCGTGCAAACAATTGCATCAGCTTACCGGGGCTGCTGTTCCACCACACCTCGTAGGTGTCGGGAATAAACAAGGCCGGCAGGGTTTCTGCCGTCAGGCCCAGGCTGTCGAGCCATACCCGATCGTAAAAGACTTCGAGCAGACTCAGCGAATCGGCCATCACCTGTTTACTGAGCAAACCGGCCAGTTGCTCCAGCTTTCGCAAATTATGGAAACGTATCCGTACAGGCTCTTGTAAGCCCAGACGCAGGATTTGCAAGACGTTTTTATTGTTCATTCCAGCCTTCAGCACATAATGCCCACTGTGCATTTGCTCGGGATAATCGTAATAATCGGCGACTTTTCTGAAAGAGCGCTCATCCCTGAGAAGATTCTTATCTTTCAACTGTTGCATTAAACCTGTAAAATCATCCTTTTCGTTTATAAGAATCTCCTGACTTAGTCCGGCAACAATATTCGGACGATAAAAAGTAGTATACACCCAGCCTGTCATTCCTACAGCCATAAAAAACAGTAAAGCAGAAGCTGCCAACAACAATGGTAATTTATTTTTCACTTGTATCCCTAATTAAGCTCCTCAGGGAGCATTTACACTATTTTTTTAATAATTCCCGGCAGAAAATTTGAATAAAATAAAACTCTTTCTATCTTTGCGCCGCATTTAAATAAACCGCCATCGAATTCTCTGTTGAAATTCAAATTCAGGCTTATTATTGCGTTAATAAGGAAGGATGGGTGAGTGGCTGAAACCAACAGTTTGCTAAACTGTCGTACCTGTAAGGGTACCGGGGGTTCGAATCCCCCTTCTTCCGCCAAAGGCTAAGGCTGTTTCTTTAAAGAGACAGCCTTTTCTTTTTCTCCCGGGTTTACAAGCAGGTCTTTTCGCCTGTTTTTGCCTTATTCGCCTTCGTGGTGCTTCACTTTCTGCTCAAAAAATTACAGCCACAAAGATAATAATAATCTGCTTTGGTATCCCTTGCTATGAATAAAGCTATCCGAAATACAAAGGGCTTTCAATAAACAACAGACTCCTACTTCGTTTATTGCTCCATTCAGGATCTAGAGCAATAGATCGAAACTGGAGTTTCTATTTAATAATGAAGAACTTAAAAGACTGGACAAAAAATTGTGTTTTGAAATTATGTTTTTTAACACTATTTTTTTGTTGAAGACTGTGATTATTTCAAAAATGTATCTACATTTGCGTCCGAACTAAGGAGAATACTTGCCTGTTTGATGCACAAAATCCCGAGGCCCTTGTGCATAATGCCGCAAAAACAGGACACCACGAAAACTCCATGCCGGCAAAAGAGCTTTCAGGTTTTTGATTTAATGTCTAATTTTTAAAAACAAAACAATGAAAGCAACTCACTCAAGACGAGTCTTCGGACTTGCAATCCTTCTTGTCGCCTTAAGCTCCGGCACACCGGCTTCCGAAAAATCCAAAGAAAGCTTAGAAAAATCCAAAGAACGAATAGAACTCTGTCCCACTGTGGATCTGGTCAGTTCTTATATATGGAGAGGAGCTTACCAGACTGGCATCTCACTACAACCCGGATTAAGTGCAACTTATTCGGGTTTTTTTATGTCCGCCTGGGGCTCTACCGACTTTTCTACCAGCTTTAAAGAATTCGATCTTAGCCTGGGTTACGAAAACCGGGGATTCTCTCTTATTATTAATGATTACTGGTGGGCAGGCGAAGGCAATCCCTATTTTGATTACCGCAACCTTCATTATTATGAAGCCGGTATTGGCTATTCGTTTGGAGAAAAATTTCCGCTCTCCTTATCATGGAATACCTTTTGGGATAAGGATGCCTCTACTTACATCCAGGCTGCTTATGATTTCTCGCTCAGTGATGTCGGTCTGAATCTGGCAGTAGGCCTTTCTCCCTGGACAGGCTATTACCACAAAACAGGCACCAATGGCTTTATTATTGCAGATGTGGTATTGACTGCCAGTAAAAGTATTCCCATCAGTCCGAACTTTGCTTTGCCGGTATTTACCCAACTCATTGTTGCTCCTAATCAAAACAATGTGTATTTCGTATTTGGCCTGAGTCTCTGACTCTAAGTATATACTATTTACTACTCTTTTTATTATTCTCAAAGACTATTCCTATGAAAAAGATTGAAGCGATTATTCGCAAAACCAAATTTGAAGAAGTCAAGGAAGCATTGCTGGAAGCCGGCATTGAATGGTTTTCTTACTACGATGTCAGAGGTATTGGTAAAGCACGAGAGGGCAGAATTTATCGCGGGGTTATTTACGATACCAGCTCCATCGAACGCATTCTGATCTCTACCATAGTTCGGGACAAAAACGTAGAAAAAACCCTGGAAGCGATCGTACGATCTGCCAGAACGGGTGAAATCGGAGACGGCAGAATCTTTGTAATTCCCATCTCAGACGCAGTACGAATCCGAACGGGAGAACGGGGTGATATTACTCTTTACGATCCGCAGGAAGAAGAGTAGCCGGGAGTGTCCAACAGACTCCCGGTTTTTTTTTTGATTTTCAATTGAATAAAAAAAGCTTTACAAAAACATTATTATGGAAACAAGTATTACAACTATTGCTGATATCGCCGCTTCACTCGATACTGTATGGATGCTGCTGGCCGCTATGCTGGTCTTTTTTATGCAGGCGGGCTTTGCCCTGGTCGAAGGAGGATTTACCCGATCCAAGAATATGGCCAACATTTTGATGAAAAACTTGCTTGATTTCGCATTGGGCAGCTTATTGTTCTGGGCACTGGGCTTTGGACTGATGTTCGGAGCAGGACATTTTGCCGGCAAGCCTCATTTGTTTGATCTCAGCTTTTTCGAAAGCGATTTGCCCGTTGAAGGCTTTCTGATCTTTCAGACGGTATTTTGTGCCACGGCAGCCACCATAGTATCTGGAGCCATTGCCGAACGCACTCGTTTCTCCTCCTACATTTTTATCTCCATCTTTATTTCAGCCATCGTATACCCCATTTCAGGACACTGGACCTGGGGCGGAGGCTGGTTGATGAATGCCGAAGAAGGAAGTTTTATGATGCGAACTTTCGGTAGCACTTTTCATGATTTTGCCGGATCCAGCATCGTACACTCTGTCGGTGGCTGGATTGCCCTGATGGGAGCCGCTGTTTTAGGCCCCCGTATAGGCAAATACGGCAAGGATAAAAAACCCAGGGCTCTTCCCGGTCATAACTTAAGTCTTGCCACTTTGGGTGTGTTTATTCTTTGGTTTGGCTGGTTCGGATTCAATCCGGGATCACAGCTGGCTGCTTCGG
>JAQUTN010000033.1 GCA_028694375.1 Bacteroidales bacterium | reverse complement strand
CGAAAGGTACCTTGGTGAGGGTCGGGGTGAAAAGAAGGGGAGAAAATGAACTACTCGAATTCAGAATTACCCGTGATAAAATTCCGCTCTACAGTCTGGATGCTGCTTTTATGGTGGACAAGAAAACGGGCTATATACGTCTGAGTCGTTTCAGCGCCACCACCATGAAAGAATACAAAGAAGCCTTCGAAGAGCTCAGGCAGCAAGGTATGGAGCAATTGATCCTGGATTTGCAGTCAAATGGCGGCGGTTATATGAATACAGCCGTGGAGCTGGCCGATGAATTTTTGCCCAAAGACCGCAGCGTGGTGTATACCGAAGGCCTTAACAGCCCGCGCTATCAGGCAGATGCCAGCGAAAAAGGCTCCTTTGAACAAGGCAATTTGATTGTTCTCATTGACGAATATTCTGCCTCCTCCAGCGAAATTGTAGCCGGTGCGGTGCAGGATTGGGACAGGGCCTTGATCGTAGGCCGACGCAGTTTTGGTAAAGGGCTGGTTCAACGCATTTTCCCTTTGGGCGACGGAACCGCCTTAAAATTAACGGTTTCGCGCTATTATACTCCCAGTGGACGTTGCATACAAAAACCCTACGAGGATGGAGTCGAAGCCTATGGCCGCGACATGATAGAACGCTATAACCGGGGCGAAATGAGCAGTGCAGACAGCATTCATTTTCCCGATTCCCTGCGTTATTCTACTTTGCTAAAAAAGCGCACTGTCTACGGTGGCGGCGGTATCATGCCGGATGTTTTCGTGCCAATAGATACTACCCGCTATACCGATTTGCACAGGGAGCTCGTTAACAAAGGCATACTCAATCGCTTCACCTTGACTTACGTCGACGACAACCGCCAGGCTTTGTTGGAAAAATACGGTAATTCACAGCAGTTTATCAAGCAATTTGAATTGAGCGACGAAGCTCTGGAGGAACTCTTCCGGATGGCTCAGGCAGACAGCGTAAAAATCACGGCAGAACGCCGGCAGGAAGATTTGTCTGTGCTCCGGATGCAATGTAAAGCCTATATTGCCCGCGATCTCTGGAAGTCGGCAGATTATTACAAAGTAATGGCTCCCATGAACGAGCCCTTGCAGGAAGCTCTGCGCATTTTGGGCGATAAAAAACAGAAAGCCCGTTACGGTTTGCTTTGAATGTATTCGAAAAATGAAAATAGCCTCCCTTGAATTGCCTAAGGAAGCGCTTTTGCTTGCTCCTATGGAAGATGTTACAGATCCGGCTTTTCGCCTGATGTGTAAGCAATTCGGGGCCGATATGGTCTATACGGAATTTGTTTCTTCCGATGCCTTGATCCGCAATGTGAGCAAAACCAATCAAAAATTGCGAATCTCGGATAAGGAACGTCCGGTAAGCATTCAAATCTACGGCAAAGATCCTGCCACCATGGCCGAGGCCGCCAGAATATGCGAAGAAGCCAGGCCCGACATCCTGGACATCAATTTTGGTTGCCCGGTACGCAAGATAGCCGGCAAAGGAGCCGGGGCCGGTTTGTTGCAAGATATTCCCCGTATGCTGGAGATTACCCGTGCTGTGGTGGATGCCGTAAAAATTCCGGTGACGGTCAAAACCCGCCTGGGTTGGGACGAGCAATCCAAAATTATCGTTGATCTGGCCGAGCGTCTGCAGGATTGCGGCATTGCAGCCCTCAGTATCCACGGGCGTACCCGCAGCCAGATGTACACGGGCAAAGCCGACTGGACACTGATTGCCGAAGTGTGCAACAACCCCCGGATGCACATTCCCATTATAGGCAATGGCGATATAAATTCCGGAGAAAGCTGTCGCCGACGTTTCGACGAAAGCGGGGTGGCTGCAGTGATGATAGGCAGAGCCTGCATAGGACGTCCCTGGATTTTCAAAGAAATCAAGCACTATATGGCTACCGGCACAGAGCCGGAATTGGACAATCAATGGAAACTGGAGGTGCTAAAAAAACAAATTTTGAACAGTGTGGATATGTTGGACGAACGCAGAGGTATTTTGCATATTCGCCGACATTTGGCAGCCACACCCTTATTTAAAGGGATTCCCAATTTTAGAGAAACACGGATAGCCATGCTAAGGGCTGAACATCTATCCGAATTGTTCCAACTATTAGATAATATTGAGCTATGAAGCCTGAATTAATGGCCCCTGTTGGCTCTTATGAATCGCTGACAGCCGCTGCTCAGGCCGGGGCTGACTCGGTTTATTTTGGAGTGGAGGCTTTGAATATGCGTTCAAATTCCTCGCAAAATTTCGGATTGGACGATCTGGATAAAATTGTTGCCTTTTGCAAAGAAAAGGGCATGAAATCTTATCTCACCATCAATGTAGTGCTGTATGATCAGGACCTTTCTTTGATGAGATCGCTGGTCGACGCTGCTGCTCAGGCCAGAGTAGACGCCATTATCGCTTCGGATGTGGCAGTTATGCAATACGCAAACCTTAAGGGAGTCGAAGTGCATTTGTCCACTCAGTTGAATATTTCAAATATTGAAGCCTTGCGTTTTTACGCCCAATTTGCCGATGTAGTGGTGCTGGCCAGGGAATTAAATTTGGATCAGGTGAAAATCGTACATCAACAAATAGAAAAGGAAAACATTTGCGGCCCGGGCGGTCAGCCTGTGCGTATTGAAATGTTTTGTCACGGGGCTTTGTGTATGGCCGTTTCGGGAAAATGTTATCTGAGCCTGCACGAAATGAATGCCTCGGCCAACCGGGGAGCCTGTATGCAAATTTGCCGCCGGGCATACAAAGTGCAAGACATAGAGACGGGCAGTGACATTAAGCTGACAGTGGACAATCAGTACATCATGTCGCCCAAGGATTTAAAGACCATCCATTTTCTCAATAAGATGCTGGATGCAGGCGTGGAGGTTTTCAAAATAGAAGGCAGAGCCCGGGGGCCGGAGTATGTGCACACAGTAGTGAGCTGTTATCGCCAGGCTTTGACGGCCTGTATGGAAAAGACTTATACCGAAGACAAAATCAAAGCCTGGGATCAGCGTCTGGCCGGAGTGTTTAACCGGGGATTCTGGGATGGGTATTATTTGGGACAAAGGCTGGGCGAGTGGTCGCATCGCTACGGCTCCTCGGCAACGACCCGTAAAGTTCGCATAGGTAGGGGTATCAATTATTTTTCCAAATTGGCAGTAGCTGAATTTCAGCTGGAAAGCGGCGAACTGAGCCCGGGCGATGAAATCCTGATTACCGGCCCCACCACAGGTGTGATCGAAAGTCGGGTAGAAGAAATACGTATAGATGACCGGCCCGTGGAAAAAGCCATAAAAGGCCAGCGGATTTCCATCCCTTTAACCACTAAGATCAGGCCTTCGGATACTTTATTCAAAATAGTTCAGTTCAGACCCCCTGACCAACCAAAGTCATAGCCCCGTCCTCTGGTGGCTCCTTTTAAGATCGAGTAATTAAAACCTTACCTGGCGAAATAATTCGCTTCTAAGTGCTTGGATACACACTGAGATAAACCTCAAACTTATTGTTCGCTCCGGTCTTCTGGTACCAGTATCAGCATGAGGATATAGAGCAAGAGTCCCGGAAAGCCGGCCGTAAATAAACTTAAGGCACAATAGAGTACTCTGACCAAAACAGAATCAATATTCAGGTATGCTGCCAATCCACCGAGTACGCCGCCTAACATGCGGTCTGTGCGTGAGCGTGTCAATTTTCTTTCCATAGAGTAATGTAAATTAAAATAAGTAAATTTGTGCGCAAAACTAAGTTTTTATATAGTACTATGCAATACATAGTACTATAATTAAAATAATTTAACAGATATGACAACAGAAACCGCTCTTTTCGAAATACGTCTCAAAGTAAGGGATTACGAATGTGATTTGCAAGGCATCGTAAATAATGCCAACTATCAGCATTACCTGGAACACGCCAGACATGAATTCCTGCGCAGTATAGGCCTGAGTTTTGCTGATTATCATTACCGGGGTATCGATCTTGTTGTCACCAGAGTGGAGATTGACTATAAAACGCCTCTAACCAGCGGGGACAGCTTTGTTGTAAACTTAAACATGAAAAAGGAAGGGGTACGCTGGCTCTTTTTTCAGGAAATATGGAACGAGCAAAGCGGAAAAATCTGCGTAAAGGCCAAAATCGCTGCTGTTGCCGTGGTAAACGGACGTCCAAAAAATTGCGCTGAAATCGATGAGATCTTCAACAAAATACTGGCAAAAAAAGAATAGCATCTTAATTTATATAGCGACCAGGAACATCCAATCAACCAGGCATTTCTTTAGCGACCCGGAATTCCATGGACTAACAGTAATTCCAAGTCTACCAAAAATTCCAAAACGTCTTATAATTCCAAGTCGAAAAGTAATTCCAATACGTCTTATAATCTCAAGGTGAACAAGAATTCCACAGCGAATAATTATAACCGTAGCGCATCATTCTGAATGTTGTTGTTTTTGTTACAGGTCCGGTTCGGGGCTATATTTGTAACTGATTGCTAATAAAAAATGTTATGTCTCAGTTACATCGAATAGCCCTGAGCATGTTGCGTTGCCTAAGTCCGCAAAGTGCCCGCCTCTTGCTCGAAGAAGTAAAAACTCCCGAAGCTGTTTTTGACCTTGAAGTCCTTAGAGAGATTAAGGGACTTAATCCGCGATTGCTGGAAGAAGTATCATCGGCTGCGGCTCTGAGGCAGGCTGAACGGGAAATGGATTTTATGGAAAAAAGCGATGTTTGTCTGCACTGGTTTGAGGACGAGGATTATCCTGCCCGTTTGCGTGCTTGCCCTGATGCTCCGCTCTTGCTTTACAGTATGGGCGAAGCTGAACTGAATCCGCCCAAAATGCTTTCGATAGTGGGCACTCGCAAGATGACAGCCTACGGGCGCATGTTTTGCGAGCAGTTTATTCAGGATTTAGCCGGTGCTTTCCCCGATTTGACTATTGTGAGCGGCTTGGCATACGGGGTGGATATCTGTGCTCATAGAACAGCTTTGAATTTCAACCTAAAAACTCTGGCTGTGCTGGCTCACGGCCTGGATCGTATTTATCCTCCCGCGCACAGACAAACGGCAAAAAAAATTGTGCATCAGGGGGCTCTGCTCACAGAAATGCCTTCGTTTACCCAGCCACTCGGTTGGCGCTTTGTGCAGCGCAACCGCATTGTGGCAGGTTTGTCGGATGCCTGTGTGGTAGTGGAATCGGCCGAAAAAGGGGGTTCTTTGATTACGGCTTATATGGCCAGGGAATACAACCGGGAAGTTTTTGCGCTGCCGGGACGGACCATCGATCCTTTTTCCCGTGGTTGCAACAAGTTGATCAAAAATCAAGTGGCGGCTTTGCTTGAAAAAGCCGAAGATTTGATTCGGGAGATGAACTGGGATAAAAACATCAGGCAACCAAGCCGTCAGCAAACTTTGTTTCCATTGCTGGATGTCGCTATGCAAGAGGTGTTCGATTTATTCGCTGAGGGCAGGGATTACGATACTTCCGAATTGTATGAATTGTTGCGGCAGAGGCGTGATTGCGATATGGGCTATTTGCTGTCGCTGTTGTTGCAGCTGGAATTGTATTGTCTGATCAGGGCGTTGCCGGGCAACAAATACCGGTTGTATTAATGGCTATTTACTTTCGCATATTGCCTGAACTGAGCTTTTATAAATATTCTAAGAAATTAAAGGAGTGAAAAAAAATATTCTATCTTTGCTGAGAAAGCAATCAATGTCCATCAAGCTGGCCGGATTACAGCGGATACCTACTTGTCGGAAACATATTATCGACCAATTGAGGCAAAATGGTTATTGATGGAAAAACCTATTACAAAAGCGAACAATTAAGAGTAAAGGCATGAATAAAAGCTACATACTATACAGTTTTGCCCTAATCGCTGTCGTGTTTTGCAGCTGCACCAAAAATAACGAACCAAATTATGCCGAATTGCTGAAAGGTGCATGGGCAAATACAATGGTAAACGAGCAGGCCATTATGACCGACAACACTTTTATTATGGAATTTAAATCGGACAATATACAGTTGTATGCTGTCGGATATCGCTTGGATGACAACAACAAAGGCTGGCGGGAGAACAACAACTATACCTACAGTATTAACCAAAACCTAATTTCTATTGATGGGACTGATGGGCTGGAAGATAATTACCATTTGGTCTTAAATATACTGTCGCTCGAACAGGATTTACTCAGTTATTCAGTTCAAACATTTAGCTTGAACGGAGAGGTCATTGCCGATACAAAAACCTACACCTGCCAAAAAATCACCAAGGATTACAGCGAAGAATTTACAGGAGTTTGGTACGGGCTCTGCACAACCGAAGGGTCTGCCGACAGCCTGTATCATTATTGGGAATATTTTGACGATGGCAGTTACAATTACTACTACCAGGACGAAAACAGCAACTGGATTAAAAAGACGGACAATGAAGGGCAGTATTTCTTGTATGGGAATTTGATGGTAAGCAATTATTCTCACGACTTACTTAGCGGCGGAACGGGTCTGGCTTATGAATGCTGGAATTTTTCCATTAATGAGAATACAATGGTGTGGACCGGATTGCGCGAAAACAATACCATCATTACTTATGAAATGGAGAAAGTGCAGTCTTCACCCGAAATCCTGCAATAATTTGTAATTATAATAAATGTAACTTATGAATATGAATTGCCATGAATAGAATCCTAACTCAGCTATTTATTATAATTGCTTCAACAGTTCTGGTTAATCAAATAAACGCTCAGACACCTGTTTCTTTTCAAACCATAGAATCAAGTCCCAATGCCGGAGGCCCGGCAGATTATTCTTTGGTTGGTTTAGAGTTGAGCCGGCAATTGCTGCTTGAGCCAAAACTGAAGACTGCCCAGACTGAACTGGAACTTCTTGACAGTATCGTGTATATAGAGAGCTTTGAAGGGATTATCTACAATGGAAATAAGAACGAGTGGGGATACGATGCTGAGGGGAATAAAACCTATTACAGCTGGTACTTCTGGAACACGGTAACAGAATCCTGGATGGGCATACAACGATGGGATTCAATCTATAATGCCAGTGATCAGTTGTCAATGATTACAATAGATAACTGGAATAGTGAAACAAGACGATGGAAACCAGGAAATAAAATTGAGTTAGAATATAATGCCGAGGGTGGTTTAATTCTGTATGCTAATTATTCGTGGAATAATGTTGCCGGTGATTGGGAATGTTCCAGTAAAACAGAAAGCACTCATTCCTATACAGAGGATAACTCGCATATAATTTTTTCGATTACCTACAATTACAACAGTGAAACAGGAGAGTGGACACCTCATCATCGAAACGAAATAAACTATGATTCAAACGGGAACAGGACTCTATACAATGCATCACTGTTGGATAGTGCAAGCAATACCTGGGTTTTTAAAACCGGAAGTTTTAAGTACGAAGATTTATACGATGAACAAGGAAATCAAACATTAGCCAGCTACTATATCTGGGACAGTAAAATTGACCATTGGAAAGGTCAGGGGGATTTGCTTGAATCGAGCTACGACTCCATAGGAAATGAAACTTCACAACTAATAAAAAACTGGGATGTGTCATTGAATCAATGGGTAAACAACAGTAAATCGGTGATTCTTTACAACGAATCTGGACTACTATTTAAGCAGATTACCTGTAGCTGGGACAGTTTAACCGGCGATTGGGTGGCTGTGTATCAATTGGAGAATAGTATTAATGAAGATGGAGAGATAACAAGTATAATTGAATCTGAGTGGAATAATGCAGACAGTTTGTGGGTAATATTTTCCCGGCAGGATATTTTTTATGATACCTATGAGAATGTAATTCTTTCTACCTTTTATCAACTAGATGAACAAAGTGGTGATTTTATTAAAACTAACGACACCGAATACATTTATAACGACTCAGGCGATAAGTTGATCGAGGAAGCTTCCTCCTATTATTACGATGGAATCCCTTATGTTATAAAAACAAACTACTATTATTCAATACATTCTGTTTCTTCTCTCAATACAGATATCTATATCGAAACGAAAAATCCGCTTGTTTATCCGAATCCATTCACCGACCAGCTATCGTTTAAATTGAACAACAATAACAATAACATTCGGTTTGTTCTGGAATTATTCAATTCTGCGGGCCAGAGAGTATGGTCAAAATGTATTCAAAACTCTGAAACAATTGACGTGGCAAATTTAGCCCGGGGAGTTTATTTTTACACATTGTCGCATGACAATGTAAAACTCCGGGGGAAACTAATAAAGAACTAGTCATCTGTTCGTAACAGCCTAATTATCAGTGTTAATATAAAATAAATTTAAACGGTCTTAAGCCAAAAAAATCAGGTATGAAAAACAAGAAAAATCTATTAGTCGTTTCCATTTTATCGATGGCGTTAATAATCAGCATGAACAGTTGTGATAAAGGTGTTTCGGAGGATAAAAGCATTCAGGTTTACGGCATCGAATTCATACCAAACTGTTTTGAGCAAGAGGGCGAAATTGTCGGTATCGATGCGGATATAGCAGCAGAGGCCCTGCAACAGGCAGATGTTGAAGTTGAGATGAGCCTGTCTGAGTCCTTTCCAAGTGCCTATAATGCTGCTTTGGCCGGGCCAAACAAAGCATTGATGTCAATTGCTTACACTCCCGAGCGTAAAGACCTTTTCAAATGGGCAGGCCCTACGAGTCAGTCCATGTATGCCATTTTTGAAAATGGAAACTCTGGTCATGTATATCCTCTGAACATTGAAGCTTGTAAACTGCTTCCCTCAATAGCAGTGACGAGAAACTGGATGGAAACAAGCACTCTTGAAGATCTTGGATTTGAAAACCTGGTTTACTACGACACTTACGACGAAGCCTTGACAGCCTTTATGGATGGTAGCCAGCGTTTTATCGCCAGCGATTTCTTCCATTTAGCCTTGTCGCTCCCTTCGGGGTATTTCATGGATCAGGTTCAGACCGTGACACGTTTCCGCACGGTGTACAATTACATCGCCTTTTCTAAAGACGTAAGCGATGCGGTTGTAAACCAGACGCAACAGGCCATCGAAGCCATGATAAAGAATCAACGGTCCATCGCCATCATGAGGAAATACATACCAATAATGCCTTCAGATTACATGCCGGGAACCATTCAGATTTATACAGAAGCCAGTCCGCCCTTCAGCTATATGACCGGCCAGGATACAACACGCAAAGTTGAAGGTTCTTCGGTGGATATTGTGAACGAAATTCAGGCAAGAACCGGGCATGTCAATAAAATCAACATGAGCCTCTGGATTGATGCATACGCCATCGTGCAGTACCTGCCCAACAGTGCCCTATTCAACACCACCCGTACTCCCGAACGCGAAAATATGTTTCAATGGGTCGGACCGATTTCTACAAGCAAAAGCTATTTTTATACGCTGGCGTCTTCGGGCTTGACCGTTGCAACGATGGATCAGGCAAAAGCCCTTCAATCCATTGCCACCCCTGAGGGCTGGTTTACCTATGATTATCTCGTTAAGAATGATTTCCAAAACATTGTTGCCACATCGCGTACATCCATGGAGGCGTTTCAACAATTGATCAATGGTGAGGTTCAGGCGCTTTTGATGACGGATTTGGATGTGAAATGGCTTGCTGATATCAGTGAGGTGCCTATGAGTAATCTGACCCAACAGATGCAAGCGTCTGATTTGAAGGATTACATCGCATTTTCACTCAATACACCGGCCAGTACTGTTCAGCAATGGCAAAATCACCTGGATGCCATGAAAACGGATGAAACATTCAACACCATTTGGAATCAATGGTTCGAAGGCTCTCCGATGCCATAAAAAGAAAGTAAATTTGGCAGGCAAACTACCTTGCTGAACGAAATTAGTATCCATGATCAGCATTTGTATTCCGGTATATAATTTTGAGATTGATTTATTAGTCAAGGCTTTATCCACTCAAATTGAGGCGGTGGATGCAGCAGTGGAGCTCATAGTAATCGACGACAATTCCGGAGCAGACATCAAATCCAGGAACAAAAGCAGTTGCCAAAATTGCATGTATATTGAATTGCCCGAAAACATAGGGCGGTCCAAAATTAGAAACTTATTTTTGAACTACGCCAGTCAGGATTATCTGCTCTTTTTGGATTGCGATTCTCTCATCGAAAATCCTCGGTTCTTAACTAATTATCTGGAAACACTAAAAGACCAACCCAAAGTTGTCTGTGGAGGCAGAATATACGGCCCCCGGCCCCCGGGCAGGCAGCAAAGGCTACGCTGGAAATACGGAGTGTACAAAGAAAGCAAAACCTGCGAGACCCGCAGGGAGCAGCCTTACAACTCTTTTATGTCCAACAATTTTCTGATTCAGCGTAGTGTGCTCCAGGAAATCAGGTTCGACGAACGCATTACGCAATACGGCCACGAAGATACCTTGTTCGGTTATTCCCTGAAGAGTAATCAAATACCGATAACACATATCGACAATCCGGTGTTGAACGGAGACATCGAAAGCAACGCCGAATTCCTGAGGAAAACCCGCGAAGGAGTCATCAATCTAAAAGCCATTCTGAATTATGAAGAATATCATCAGGACTTGATACAGGATATTAGCCTCTTGCGTTTTTACTACAAGATCCGGAAGTTTGAAAACATTGTACTGTGGTTTTTCTTATTAAAAAGACCACTGATAAACTGTTTGTTAAGCAAGGGCTATGTAAGTTTGCCTTTATTCGACTTTTATAAACTGGGCCTGTTTATTGAACAAAAATGAAAAATACCAAAAACGAAAAATACCAAGACATGAAAACTAAACTATCAGGCTTGCTCGCCTTAGTTCTTATCAGCTTCGGAGTCCACGCTCAAGCTTATCAAAAAACGACACTGGGCATTAAAACTCAAATTAAGGGTCACGAAATTGAACTGCAGTTTTACAGCCCCGACATTGTTCGGGTAATAAAATACCCCTCGGGCCACAGCTTCGACAAGCAAAGTTTATCGGTGGTACTTGAACCCGGGGAAACTTCGTTCAAGGTAAAACAACAAGGCGATGAGCTTGTACTGGACAGCAAAAAGATGCAGGTCCGACTCGATCTGAACAGCGGCAGCATTGCTTTTAGCGCAGAGGGGAAGCCCTTACTGAGCGAAAAAGAAGCCGGAGCCTCCTTTAGCGAATTCGACGACGCCGGCACTAAGACTTTTTCGGTAAAACAGGCTTTTGTGCTCGACAAAGAGGAGACGATTTATGGCCTGGGCCAGCAGCAGGAGGCCAAGATGTCCAAACGTAACGTCAAACTGAACATGGTGCAGGGCAATACCGAAGACTACATTCCTTTTTTGCTGTCTATCAAAGCTTATGGTTTGTTTTGGGACAACTATTCCCCCACGGTGTTCGAAGACAATGCCGGGGGCTGTTATTTTGATTCGCAGGTTGGAGAGGGTATTGATTATTATTTTATGTACGGCGGTAATGCCGACGGGGTAATTGCCCGTATGCGTGAACTCACGGGACAAGTCCCGATGTTCCCTTTGTGGACTTACGGTTTTTGGCAAAGCCGTGAACGCTACAAAAGCCAGGAAGAATTACTGACGGTAGTGCGCAAATACCGGGAACTCGGAGTGCCCCTGGACGGCATCATTCAGGATTGGCAGTACTGGGGCAATAATTATTTGTGGAATGCCATGGATTTTTTAAATCCCAATTTCCACAATCCTCAAAGAATGATTGACGAAGTTCATCAACTCAATGCCCACATTATTATTTCCATCTGGAATTCCTTTGGCCCACAGACCAAACAATACAAAGAACTGGAAAAAATGAACGCTCTGTTTGATATGACTACCTGGCCGCTTTACGGCCCCGAAAGGCATCCCATCAATCAGGAATACCCTTCGGGAGTAAAGGTCTACGACCCTTATAATCCCAAGGCCAGGGAGCTTTATTGGCGCTACCTGGATAAAGGGCTGTTTTCTCTGGGTATGGATGGCTTTTGGATCGATTCCTCCGAGCCGGATCATTTTAATTTCAAGCCTTCGGATTTTGACCAACAAACCTACCTGGGCTCTTTCCGCAAAGTCCGTAATGCTTTTCCTTTGATGACCGTGGGTGGTGTGGCTCAGCAGCAAAGGGCCAAATCGTCCGATAAGCGCGTCTTTATTCTGACCCGTTCTGCTTTTGCAGGCCAGCAGCGCTACGGAGCCAATCTCTGGTCGGGCGACGTGGTGGCCTCCTGGCAGGCTTTACACGCTCAGATTACCGCGGGCCTGAATGTCTCATTGTCGGGAATTCCTCACTGGAACAGCGATATCGGCGGATTCTTCCTGTGGAATTTCAGGAATCCCCTCAGCCATCCCGATTATCGGGAATTGCATGTGCGCTGGATGCAGTTTGGTTGTTTTTGTCCCATGATGCGTTCTCATGGAGAAGGCTCTCCCCGCGAAATCTATCAATTTGGCCAAAAAGGAAACCCCATTTACGATGCTCTGGAAAAATACATCCAATTGCGTTACCGCCTCCTGCCTTACATTTATTCCGCTTCGCATGAGGTGAGCGCCGGGCAGTCGAGCATGATGCGTGCCCTGATGATGGATTTTCCGCAGGATCCCGCAGTGCTTGATTTGAACAGTGAATATATGTTTGGCAAGGCTCTTCTGGTTTGCCCCGTCACCGAGCCCATGTACACAAGTTATGTGCCGGGCGGCAGGGATTCGGTGCTGAAAGAAGATTTCAGCAAAGTAAAAACTAAAGAAGTGTATCTGCCCCGGGGCACAGACTGGTATGACTTCTGGACCGGCGAAATAATGACCGGGGGAAATCGTGTCAGCAAAGAAGTCCCCCTGGACATCATGCCTCTCTATGTACGGGCAGGCTCCATCTTGCCCTGGGGCCCCAAAGTGCAGTACGCCACCGAAAAGAATTGGGACCAGCTCGAAATTCGTGTTTACCCCGGCGCTGACGGCGAGTTTGTGTTGTACGAAGACGAATTCGATAATTACAATTACGAAAACGGGGCTTATTCCAGCATTAGTTTTAAATGGAACGACAAGCAAAAAACTCTGACCATAGGAGCAAGGCAGGGAGATTTCGCAGGTATGCTCTCAAACCGAAGCTTCCGTATCGTCTTCGTTGAGGGCAGCAAGGGCAGCGGCCCCGACTCAAGCGAAAACTACGATCAGGAAGTAAAATACAGCGGTAAAAAAGTAGTTATCAGGCAAAGATAAAGTACATCAGGAAACGACTATCCGATTCATAATCTGAAGAGCCAAGAGTCAGTCTTAGGCTTGCGGATAAATATATTGCTTCAGTTTTTCCACATAGTCTTCGAAAGCGGCTATGCCTTTTTCGGTGATGGCGACGGAAGTGTTCGGATAATTGTTTTTGAATGTCTTGACCACCTTGATGTAACCGGCTTCTTCCAGCTTTTTTATCTGAATGCTGATGTTCCCTGCGGCGGCTTTGGTTGTTTCCTTAATAAAGCTGAAGCTGGCTTCGTCTGCCGTCATCAGAATAGAAACGATGGACAAACGAAGCTGGGAATGCAAAATAGGATCCAGGTCGTTAAACATCTGCTCTTTTTCTTTTGTTGTTGAGTAATATTCCCGGAATAATCAAAGCGACCACCGAGCCGACAGCCATAATTAAGGGATGATATTGCCATTCAAAATAAAAAGTAGCCAGGCCAATCAGATTTAGCAAAATGCCACCCCAAATAAGAGGTTTGTATTTGACTGTAACCCCCGAAATACAAATAAAGAAAGCCATAAAGATCAGGAAAACAGGAGCAATGGCTTCACCCAGTTTATTCGAAAAAAAGAAGCCCAGAATCATTAGATTCAAGCCCAGCATCCATCCCAACGAAGCAAGGATGTTTCCGATCAGGTTCGAGGGTATTTTTTTCTTTTTATATTTATTGAAAGCATAAAAAAAAGTATAAATAGCCCCCAGGGGATACAAAAAGTTGGGATACCAGTTGATGGAATAGAGCTCCAGTTGAATAAGCACAAACTGGCTCAGGCATACAACGAACATGATCAGGCCCGAGAATATAAACAAGTGCCCGTTATCTTCAAATCTTTTTTTTGTCTCCTGAATAGTCTTTGCTATCAATTGGAAACTTTCTTCGGGAGAAATGCTACTTTTGTCCATAGTGATTTTTGTTAATAGAATTAAAACGGCACAAATATAAACTAGTTAATAATATAAACCAAATAATTTGCAATAAAAATTATCTCCATGTCAAAAAATGCTTTGATAGCGCCCTGTGGAATGAATTGCGGAATATGTCTGGGCTATCTTCGCGAAAAAAATCACTGCGAAGGTTGCAGGGTCTATTGCGAAGGAAAACCGGAGTACTGCAAAAAATGCATCATAATCAATTGTGAACTGTTGAGCCAAACCGACTCGAAGTTTTGTTACGATTGCCCCAAGTACCCCTGCAGAAGATTGAAGCAATTGGACCAGCGGTACAAGACTAAATATCATATGAGTATGATAGAAAATCTGGAAACGATCAAAAGCATCGGTTTGGATTATTTTGCGGAAAAAGAAAAGAAACGCTGGATTTGTCCTACTTGCGGAGCAGTACGCTGTGTGCACAGGGATTTTTGCTTATATTGCAAAACGCCCTTCAATGCTTGACTTAGCACAAATTTTTCGGGTGAATGGCGTTGTCACTAAAAAGTCGGGTAAAATCAGAATGAACAGGGAGTGAATTATTCTTTCAAAAAACAGCCTGAGTGTTTTGTGTTTCCATTTAAGATTATAAAAAAGTAGTTGCCGGGAGTCAATTCGGAAACAGCGATTCTGCCCTTGTCGAAATTGAACTTTTTGCGCAGGACTATTGAGCCTGCAGTGTTGAAGATTATTATTGTTCGGGACAGTTCATAATTCCGGTTTGGAGCAAAGGCTAAATCAAGATTCAGGAAATCTTTCACGGGATTGGGAAAGAACTGAATCTTTGGTTTGTTTTCGGTAATTCTGCTTAATCCGCTTATATTCTTTATTCCCTTGCAGGTGCAGCGAATTGTACCCATAGACCCCCCTGCAAGGTATTTAATTTCAATAGAATCACCGCTCAGTTTACCGTAGCCGGAAATATACAGACTTGTGCTGTCGTAATTAATAAATTCTTGTAGTGGAATTTCGAAAATACTGTCATTCCATACTTTTGCCCTGATAGTATCGTAAAAATGAGCATTTAAAACAAACTGAATATCAAAAGTATCTACATCTGAATATGTGATCTCAATCTCATAATTAATGGTGTCTGAATAATTGGGCGTCGTTTCTGAGCTGGAGATTTCTTCGATGGAATACTTTCCGGTGAATTGTCCGGGATGCGTATCCCTGTTCGATTTTACAAATAAAATGTAATCAACCGCTTCAAGCAATGGACCAATTTTGTCAAAAGAATTAGTTGAATTCAACCGAAAATAATCAATTCCGATTTCTTCAAAACCACTGACAACAACAATAGAATCTTTTTTAATATAAGCTTTTGCAAAACAAGCGGTTGAAGAATAATAAAAAACAGAATCCCGTTTCTGCACTATCGTACAAAATTCAATATCAATCTCTCCCCACCAATGCTTGATATATTGCAGCCAATGGCCCGATAAATCAATGCGTTCAAAAGAGAGATTTTGTAAATGCTTATTATTAGCCGGCGAAGAAACCAAGGAGTCTGCATTTATTTTGCTTATCCAATCGATTCCTGCAAATTCAAATCCGGAAAGAACAAAAAGGGTATCGTTGATTATTTTTCCCCTGGCGAAGATGGAGTCTGATTGAAAGATTTCAACGGAATCGTTTTTGACATCAAAATACAAATTGTCGTATCGCTCTGTTGTTCCATCCCACACATTTGCCTGAACTTTCCACAATCCCTTGTAATCCTGTATC
>JAQUTN010000032.1 GCA_028694375.1 Bacteroidales bacterium | reverse complement strand
GGAGTATTTTAGTCCTGAGCCTTATGTCTGGTATCATTTGCAATGTCAGCTCAATAACAAATACCTGATTTGCGAAGAAGTGGCCGGGGGCTATCAGCTTGGATATACTTACAATCCCGAAACCGCGGGCGATTGGGCAAAATTCGAAATCAGCTGCAGCAAAGACAAACAAAACCGCAGTATTTACCATATCCGCAACAAAGCCAGCAAAGCCTATGTTTATATCAATGCCGCCCAGGCTAAAATTCCGCTGGATCCGATACAAAAAACGGCCTTTACACTCTATCCCAGTCCCAACGAAGATGAGCACTATGGCTTTATGGTGCTTTCAGACAACAGCAGTTTGAATGAATTGGGCATTGATGCCAACGGAGGAGTGGTCTCCTGGTCCACCAAGAACAAAAGCGGTCAACGAGAGTATCAGTTTATTCCTGACCGTGCTTATTTCCAAAGTATCTTTAATCCTGCTGATCCTCAACAACCGCTATGGGCTATGGAAGAAAACTGGGACAAAAATATTCCCAATGCCTATGCCACAGCCATTATTGCAAAAGGAGCAAAACTGGAATTATCCCAGGACGAAACCGTAGTGGTAGACAGCCTGATAATTTTACCGGGGGCTGAAGTCTTGAATTACGGAACCATTCAGGCCGATGTCACACTGTTTTGCGCCAACGACAGTTTGTCGGCTTCTTATGATTACAGTCAGGATGCTCTACTTATATCAGAGCGTATGCTCTACCGGAGTTTTGATCGCAGCCAAAGTTGGTATGCTCTTTCGCTGCCACTGGACATAAAATCTATCCGCAATGAGCAAATGGCCATTTTAGATCCAGGCGAAGATTATTCCCTGATGAAATATTCGGCAGATTCTAACCGTTTTGACACCCTGAGCCTGCTGAGTAGCCTCAGGCCTAAAGCCGGACCCTATCTGTTCTCTGTCAGCCCCGAAAGAGAACAACAAGCTTTCCTTTTTGTTTTCGATACCAAAAGTTCCTACCAACCGGCCGTCAGCGACATGAATTTTTCCGGAAACACGGGTTTCAGAACTATACAAATCCCCGCTGCCGGTACTTATATACTGAAAGATCATTTGCATTTTGTATTGCAGGATGATCAGCAACAATTGTCGCTACCGGCATTCAATGCCTACTTTGCAACTACCGGAGACGAACTGCCCGATTCTCTGTCTATTTACAATATGAATCCGCCCGATGACACACTGGCCCTGGAAATAATATCGGGTGGAGTCCCCGTACTGCTGAGCCGGAAGGGATTATTGATAATTTATGACACTGAACCCGGAGAAGATTTTGCCCTGTTCAACATAGACGGCAGACTGGTATTCAAAGACAAAGCCCTGAACAATCCAACTTATGTTTCTCTTAAACAAGGACTTTACCTGTTCAGATACAAAGAACGTTTCCAAAAAATACAAATTCCATAACAAGCCATAAAACACAAACTATGAAAAAAAGAATCACAACAACACTTCTGCTCGCAGCAGCCATTCTGGCCGTTTCTGCTCAAAAAAACGAATGGCAGGATCCGGGCATAAATGCCGTGAACAGGGCTGAGATGCACAGCAATTTCTTTGCTTACGAATCACTGGAAACTGCTCTGGAAAATTGTAGGGAAAATTCAGCTAATTTTCTTAGCCTCAATGGTAGCTGGAAATTCAACTGGGTCAAAGATGCCGATTTGCGCCCTATGGACTTTTTCCGTACTGATTTTAACGACCAAAACTGGGCCCATATGCCGGTGCCGGGTAATTGGGAAATGAACGGCTATGGAGATCCGATCTACGTAAACACAGGCTGGGCCTGGCGTAACCAGTTTAGAAGCGATCCTCCCTCCATACCCGTCGAAAACAATCACGTAGGTTCCTACCGCCGCGAAATCACTATTCCCGACAACTGGAAAGGCAAAGAAATTTTTGCTCATTTTGGTTCCGTAACATCCAACATTTACCTTTGGGTTAATGGTAAATTCGTTGGTTACAGCGAAGACAGCAAACTGGAAGCCGAATTCAACCTGAGTAAATACCTGCGTCCCGGAAAAAACCTGATTGCTTTTCAGGTGTTTCGCTGGTGCGACGGGACCTATCTCGAAGATCAGGATTTCTTTCGACTGAGTGGCGTAGGTCGTGATTGTTATTTATATGCCCGTCATTCGAATTACATTCAGGATATCAGAATCACTCCCGATCTGGATGCTGAATACAAAGACGGCAGCCTGAACATTGAAATCAGCATGAAAGGCAAAGGAGAGCTGGAATTGAATTTGTTGGACAATAACAAGCAGAGCCTAGCCAGTGCTCAACAAAAAGCGGCCGGCAAATTCAGCCTGACTATGAATCTGAGCAAGCCCGAAAAATGGTCGGCAGAATGCCCCAATCTCTATACCTTGGTGGCCAGCCTCAAAAAGGGCGGTCAGGTACTTGAAGCCATTCCTGTCAAAGTCGGTTTCCGCAAAATCGAACTCAAAGGCGACCAGGTGCTGGTCAACGGACAGGCAGTCTTGTTTAAAGGAGTCAACAGGCACGAGATGGATCCCGACTACGGCTATTATATATCACCTGAACGTATGATCGAGGATCTTCGTCTGATGAAAGAACACAACGTGAATGCCGTACGCACCTGCCATTATCCCGACAACAACCTTTGGTACGAGCTTTGTGATGAATATGGTATTTATGTGGTGGCCGAAGCCAACGTCGAAAGCCATGGCCTGGGTTATGGTGAAAGAACCCCGGCCAAGCGTCCCGATTATGCCCTGGCACATATGGAACGTAATCAGCGTAATGTACAGAGGAGCTTCAATCATCCCTCTGTCATATTCTGGTCTATGGGCAATGAGGCCGGTTTTGGACCGAATTTTGAGATGTGTTACAAATGGATCAAAGCCGAAGATCCCTCCCGTCCGGTACAGTACGAACAAGCCAGAACCAATGAGTTTACCGACATTTTCTGCCCCATGTACTATGGTTACAACAATTGCATCCGCTATTGCGAAGGCGATATTCAAAAACCCCTCATTCAATGTGAGTACGCACACGCTATGGGTAATTCCGTAGGTGGTATCAAGGAGTATTGGGATCTGGTGCGTAAATACCCTAAATATCAGGGCGGTTTCATCTGGGATTACGTGGATCAGTCCTTGCGTAAATTCGACAAAAACGGTATTATGTTTTATGCTTACGGAGGAGACTTCAATCTCTACGATGCCAGCGACGGCAATTTCTGCGACAACGGTTTGATTAGTCCCGATCGCGTCCCTAATCCACATTTTCACGAAGTCGGGCATGTGTATCAATCCATTTGGGCCAGCGCCGCCGATCTGGAAAAGGGTGAAATACAGATCTATAACGAAAACTTCTTCCGTGACCTGAGTGCTTATTATGCCGAATGGGTATTACTGGTCAACGGCCAGGCTTACCAGAGCGGTATTGTTGATAAAATTGAGCTTAAAGCCCAACAAACTGCTGTCCTCAAGCTGGATTACGACTTAAACGGCATAGCAACGGACAAAGAAATTTTACTGAATATAGCCTTTAAACTAAAAAAAGCTGAGCAATTATTGCCTGCCGGCTTTACAGTTGCCAAAAATCAGCTATTTGTGCGAGAAAAAGCCGAACAAGCATTGAACTTTGGAAACATCCTAACGGCCAATGTGGAAGTACAAACTCCAAAAATAATCGAAAACGACTGGAGATTTCTGATCATCGAAACCGACAACTACCGCATAGAATTCAACAAACACAACGGCTATCTGAGCAGATGGCAAGTTAAGGGAACAGAACTACTGAACGAAGGCGGCAGCCTCACGCCCAATTTCTGGCGTGCTCCTACCGACAACGATTTTGGAGCCAATTTGCAACAAAAGCTGGCTGTCTGGAAAAATCCCGGTTTAAGGCTGGAGTCCTTCGAACACGCCATCGAAGAAGATCTTGTGGTAATAAAAGCTCAATACAATATGCGCTCTGTTTCTTCCAAACTTAATCTTACTTACCGCATCAACAATCTGGGCAGTATAGAAGTCACTCAAAAAATGTCCGCCGGCGCCGATGCCAAAGCTCCCGAGCTGTTCCGTTTCGGCATGCAGCTGCAAATGCCTTTTTTGATGGATAAAATTGAATATTACGGCCGCGGCCCCATCGAAAATTATTCAGACAGGAATAATTCAACCGACCTTGGCATATATAAACAAAATGTGGAGGAGCAATTCTATCCCTACATCAGGCCTCAGGAAAACGGAACCAAAACCGATATCCGCTGGTGGAAACAGACTAACGCCGGAGGAAGGGGTATAAAAATCAGCTCTGTCGCTCCTTTTTCGGCTTCGGCTCTGAACTATTCCATCGAATCCCTGGACGACGGTTACAACAAAGGACAAAGACATTCACAACAAATACCCAAAGTGGATTATACCAACCTCTGCATAGACAAAGTGCAAATGGGTCTGGGTAGTGTAAACAGCTGGGGAGCCATGCCCAGAGACGAATATCGCCTGCCGCATCAGGATTACGAATTCCAATTTTTGATGGAAGTGCGCTAAACATAATTTTAAAATAAAAAAAGCCCGGTATCAAATCCGGGTTTTTTTTATGCCATCAACAGACAAAGTAATTCACGCAGCAGTTCCGATTCAGGCAGTGCCGTTTGCTCAAATCCCTTAAGCCTGGCATCGTAATGCCTGATAAGACTGATGTTGCGAATAGTTTTATGCGCATTGTAATACTGAGCTCCCTGTTGAAAATTTTTCACCAGAAAAGGGGGAATCCCCAGCTGAGAAGCCACATTAGAAGAGGATTTGTCGGGCAGATAATGATAGATCAGCAGTTTGGAAAAATAATCAAACAAAGTGATCAGCGTGACCACCATGGCATTGTTTTTGGGATTACGGGCAAAGTATTGCGCAATTTGCTGGGCTTTGAACTGGTCTTTTAGCTTGATGGCATCGATGAGTTCAAAATTATTGTATTCCTTGCTTACTCCGATATTTAGCTCGACCATGGCCGCTGTAATTTTATGCGGTTTGGTTTTGAGTAATAACTTCAGTTTGTCCAGTTCTCCTACTATACGCCCCAAATCTGTGCCTAAAAAATCGGCCAGCATTTGTGCCGCTTTGGCTTCGACCTGTATCTCCTGTTCCGACAAATAACGAGTGATCCAGGCGGGCACCTGGTTGTCGTAAATCTTTTTGGATTCAAATAAAAGAGCCGATTTCTCCAGAGCTGAATAGAGTTTTCTTCGTTTGTCTATGCTCTTATATTTATAATTAATGATCAAAATGGTCGAAGGCATCGGCTGTTGAACATAAAGCAGAAATTCTTCTTCGAAATTGCGTATCGCTTGAGCTTCGCGCACCAGAATCAGCTGATAAGGCCCCAGCATGGGATAACGCCGTGCTTCGTTAATGAGCTGAGCAACACTAATATCCTTACCGTAGAGAATGCGCTGATCAAAATCCTGCTGACTTTCGGTCAAAACGACTTTAAGCAGGCAATTGCTTATCTCATCAATATAATAAGGCTCCTCTCCCATCAAAAAATAAATAGGATGCCAGTTTCCGGCGTCTATTTCCCGAATGACTTCCTGGACATTCTCTGTTTTTTTGGCCATAAGAATCCTGATTTCACAAGTATTGGCGTATCTTTGAATACAAATTGATTCCAAAAATACGAAATGTTTACATTAAACCTGCCCGACTTCGAATACAAATTACGTAAAAAAGACGCTAAGAACTACATCTTCGACCCCCTTAGGCGTAAATACGTTTTCCTCAGCCCCGAAGAATGGGTCAGGCAACATTTTTGTCATTACCTGATCAACCATAAAAACTACCCGGCCGGCCGGATTGCCAACGAATGCAGCATACGCCTGGAAGGCTTGACCAAACGTTGTGATACCATCGTTTACAATGCCCAAATGGAAGTGCTGATGCTGGTCGAATACAAGGCCCCCGATGTTGTGCTCAATCAGGAAGTCTTCAACCAAATAGTACGCTACAATTGGGTCTTACAGGCTAAATACCTGACTGTCAGCAATGGTATGACCCATTACTGCTGCAGAATGGATTACCTGAAAAATAAAGTAGAATTTCTGGAGGATATTCCCTTTTACAGCGAAGACTAAAAACAAGGCAAACCGAAAAGGAAATTATTTCTTGCCGGCAGGTTCAGCGGGCGTTTCCACTCCGGCCAATTCAGGATCGACCATAATTCGGCCACAGTATTCGCAAACAATCACTTTTTTGCGCATCCTGATATCCATTTGTCTTTGAGGCGGAATTTTATTGTAACAGCCACCGCAGGCATCACGCTGAACGTATACTACTGCCAAGCCGTTTCTGGCATTTTTGCGTATGCGCTTGAAGGCTTGCAACAATCTGGGTTCTATACGACTCTCGATGTCTTTGGCTTTTTCCCTGAGTGTCTCCTCTTCGGAGCGGGTTTCGGAGATAATTTCTTCTAATTCAGATTTCTTTACTTCCAAATCTTTGCGTCTTTCATCCAATTCTTCCTGAGCCAGACGCAATTCTTCGTTTTTGGATTTTTCGCTGAATTGAGCCTCACGAATTTTTTTCTCGGCATGTTCTATTTCCAAACCCTGAAATTCGATTTCTTTGCTGAGAAAATCATATTCCCGGTTGTTGCGGACATTATCCTGCTGGGATTTATATTTGGCGATCAAAGCCGTCGAATTTTCAATATCGATCTTGCAGGCCATAATCCTGTCGGTACAGACTTTTATCTCTGCTTTAAAGTTATCGATGCGGGTTTCCAGGCCGGCAATATTGTCTTCCAAATCCTGTACTTCAAGCGGAAGCTCGCCGCGAAGAATTTTTATCTTATCAATTTCGGAGGCTACAACCTGTAATTCGTATAAAGCTTTGAGCTTTTCTTCTACAGAAATTTCTTTGAGTTCAGCTTTAGTAATATCGACGCTCATATATATATATAATTTTGTGATTTAGCTGTTTAAGTATAAAATACCGGATTCCTTTCTCTTAGAGATGAATGGACGGCAAAGTTAGCAATATTTTTTGAAATTAGTTCTACAAATATGTCTTTTGTAAATTGCTCGGTTTCGTAATGTCCGGCATCTATAAGTAACAATTTATCATCAACCTCGGCAAACTGATGGTATTTGATGTCGGCAGTGATGTAGGCATCTGCCCCTGCTGCAATGGCTGCCGGAATAAATTCGCTGCCGGAACCTCCGCAAACAGCGACTTTATTTATTTTCCGACCTGAAAAGGCTGAATGCCTTAACATTTTACAGCCAAACACCTCTTTCAGTCGGTTTAAAAAGATATTTTCTTCCTCTGCATGAGCCAAAAAACCTATCATACCGGCTCCGGCATTTTGACTGTTTTCCCTGGGAACCAAAATGGAAGTGGAGCTCAGATTCAGCTTTTCGCAAATCTTGCCGTTCACTCCCTCCATAACAGCATCCACGTTGGTGTGTCCGGCATATATGGCGATCTTGTTTTGAATAGCTTTTATCAAAGAACGCTCTTGCGGATTTTTGCCCGTGATGCTTTTGATTCCCTTAAAAATGAGGGGATGATGAGAAACAACCATAGTACATCCCTTTTCAAGAGCTTCGTCCAGCACCGCTTCTGACACATCCAGACAAACCAAAACCGCTTTGACCTGAGCGGCAGGATCGCCCAAAATCAAACCGGCGTTGTCGTAGTCCTCCTGGAGTGTGAGGGGGGCAAAGTTTTCGATTAATGTACAAATATCCTGAACCTTCATTCTTTGTTCTTTGGAGCAAGTATTTTGAGTTGTAATTCATCCAATTGTTCCTGATCAATGGCCGAGGGAGCATCTATCATTACATCCCTGCCCGAATTGTTTTTGGGGAAGGCAATGCAATCTCTGATGGAATCCAGGCCGGCAAACATCGAAACGCAACGGTCAAAGCCAAAGGCAATACCTCCGTGGGGAGGTGCACCAAATTTAAAGGCATTCATCAGGAAACCAAAACGTTGAACGGCTTTTTCTTCGGTAAAACCCAGAATCTTAAATATCTTGGCCTGTAATTGACTGTCGTGTATACGTATGGAGCCTCCTCCCAATTCTACTCCGTTAATCACCATGTCGTAGGCATTGGCCCTAACCTGAGCGGGATCCTGGTCCAGCAGAGGTATGTCCTCAGGTTTAGGAGATGTAAAGGGATGGTGCATAGCGTAATAACGGGCTGTATCTTCGTCCCACTCAAACATGGGAAAATCAATCACCCACAAAGGAGTATAAGTGTTTTTGTCGCATAAACCCAGACGTCGACCCATTTCAAGGCGTAATTCACTTAGAGCCTTCCGGGTAGCATGCGTGGCTCCCGACAAAATCAGAATCAAATCTCCCGGACGGGCTTTGCAAACCTCTGCCCAGGCTTTCAGATCGTCCTGATTATAAAATTTATCGACCGAAGATTTAAAGCTGCCATCGGCTTCGCAACGCACATAGACCATGCCTTTGGCTCCAATCTGAGGCCGCTTAACGTATTCTGTCAGCTCGTCCAACTGTTTGCGGGTGTAGGTGGCAGAACCGGGAGCGCAAATAGCCCCGACGTATTCAGCCTGCTCAAATACATTGAAAGAACGCCCTGAAGTGAGAGGTTTAATCTCAACCAAAGGCATGCCAAAGCGCAGATCGGGTTTATCACTGCCGTAATAACGCATGGCATCGGCCCAACTCATCCGCCTGAAGGCTTCTTTGAATTCGACGCCTTTGATTTCTTTGAATAAATAACGAATCAAGCCTTCGAAGGTGTTCAAAATGTCTTCTTGTTCAACAAAAGACATTTCGCAGTCGATCTGGGTGAATTCGGGTTGACGGTCGGCTCTCAAGTCTTCGTCCCTGAAACATTTTACCAGCTGAAAGTATCGATCGTAGCCCGACACCATCAACAATTGCTTAAACATTTGAGGCGATTGGGGTAAGGCGTAAAATTCCCCGGGATTCATCCTGGAAGGCACCACAAAATCTCTGGCTCCTTCTGGAGTAGAGTTAATCAATACAGGGGTTTCGATTTCGAGGAAGCCCTGCTTATCCAAATAATTGCGGGTGGCCATGGCCATTTTATGTCTTAACTGCATATTTCTGCTCAGCGGCGGACGCCTCAGATCCAGGTAACGGTAGCTCATTCTGAGTTCGTCTCCTCCGTCGGTTTGCTCTTCGATGGTAAAGGGAGGCGTAGCTGCCGCATTCAAAACCTTAATTTCTTCTACCTTAATTTCAACATCACCGGTGGCCATCTGGGGATTTTTACCGGAACGTTCCCTGACCAGGCCCTGTACCTGAATAACCCATTCCCGGCCCATCTTATTGACTGTTTCGATGCAGGCAGCATTGGTTTCCTGGTCTACTATCAATTGAGTCAGGCCATAACGATCGCGAAGATCAACAAAAGTCATAGCACCCATTTTGCGTATACGTTGTACCCAACCGGCCAGACAGATCTTTTTATTTACATCATGAATACGGAGTTCTCCGCAGGTATGTGTTCTGAACATAAACTTCTTTGTTTAAGACTGCAAAGGTACATTTTCCGACGATATTATTAATAAGCTGCATATAAATTTTATTCTTTAACCTATAGAGCCTTTTGAGATGAATAAAATTTGTGTTTTCTTTGCACTCACAAAGAACAGACTACTTACATCTTTTAAAAACCCTATGAATCAAGATCTTAATAAAGTGCTGGTGTTGGGATCCGGCGCTTTAAAAATCGGACAGGCAGGCGAATTTGACTATTCAGGCTCGCAAGCCCTCAAAGCTCTGCGCGAAGAAGGCATCCGTTCAGTTCTGGTAAATCCCAATATCGCAACCATTCAAACCTCTGAAGGAATTGCAGATAGTGTTTATTTTCTGCCGGTTACTCCTTACTTTGTAGAAAAGATAATTGAAAAGGAGCGCCCCGATGGGATCTTATTGGCTTTTGGAGGACAAACAGCCCTTAATTGCGGCACCGAACTCTACCTTTCGGGAATACTGGAAAAACATAAGGTCAAGGTGCTCGGCACTTCGGTAGAAGCTATCATGTATACCGAAGACCGGGATTTGTTTGTTAAAAAATTAAACGAGATTGAGCTGAAAACTCCTGTAAGCCAAGCTGTAGAAACGATGGAAGCAGCCCTGAAGGCTGCCGAAAAAATTGGCTACCCGGTTATGATTCGTTCGGCCTACGCCCTTGGAGGACAAGGCAGCGGAATATGCACAAATCAGGATGAGTTCATTACTTTGGCTCAAAATGCTTTTTCCTTTTCAAAACAGATTTTGATCGAAGAATCGCTCAAGGGATGGAAAGAAATTGAATTCGAAGTGATTCGTGACAACAACGATCATTGCTTTACCGTAGCCAATATGGAAAACGTTGATCCCCTGGGTATCCATACCGGAGAATCTATCGTTGTAGCTCCAACCTGCTCGCTGGATGATATGGAGTTGAACCTCTTGATTGATCTTTCAAAAAAATGCGTCCGGCATTTGGGCATAGTAGGCGAATGCAATATCCAATATGCCTTCAATTCAGATACCGACGATTACCGAATCATTGAAGTGAATGCTCGTTTGAGTCGTTCCTCGGCACTGGCCTCCAAGGCTACCGGTTATCCCCTTGCCTTCGTTGCCGCCAAGCTGGCTTTGGGCTATACTCTGGATCAAATAGGCAAAATGGGCACCACTAATTCTGCCTATGTGGCTCCTCAGCTCGATTACATCATATGCAAAATACCACGCTGGGATTTGACCAAATTCGCGGGCGTTTCGCGCGAAATAGGTTCCTCCATGAAATCCGTCGGCGAAATCATGTCCATAGGAAAATCCTTTGAAGAAATCATTCAAAAAGGTCTTCGAATGATTGGCCAGGGAATGCACGGCTTTGTGGGCAACGATGGCGCTGAATTTGATGATTTGGACCAGGAGCTCTCCCGTCCTACCGATTTGCGCATTTTTGCCCTTGCCGATGCCCTGAAAAAAGGCTATACCGTGGAACGTATCTGCGAGTTAACCAAGATCGATCCCTGGTTTATAAACAAACTCAAAAACATTTACGATTACACACTGGTTCTAAAACAATACAAAAACATTGAGGAATTGCCCGAGAATATTTTGCTCGAGGCTAAACGCCTTGGTTTTTCAGACTTTCAGATTGCCCGCTTTGTCGAAAGTCCAAAAGGCAATATGGAAAACGATAACATTCGCGTGCGCAATCGCCGCAAACAACTTGGTGTGCTGCCAAAGGTGAAACGCATAAATACTATCGCTTCGGAACATCCCGAATTGACCAACTACCTCTATCTGACCTACGAAGGTGCTGCTCATGACATTCCCTACCACCCCAACGAAAAATCTGTTGTAGTGCTGGGGTCCGGTGCTTATCGCATTGGCAGTTCTGTGGAATTCGACTGGTGTTCGGTAAACGCCATTCAAACAGCCCACAGCCTGGGTTACAAGTCAATAATGATCAATTACAATCCCGAAACCGTGTCCACCGATTACGATATGTGTGACCGTCTGTATTTCGATGAACTTAGTTTTGAACGTGTGATGGATGTCATCGACCTGGAACAACCCAAAGGGGTGATCGTATCTGTTGGCGGCCAGATACCCAACAACCTGGCTATGAAACTTCACCGTCAGCAAGTTCCTATTCTCGGTACTTCTCCGGTTTCTATCGATCGTGCCGAAAACCGGCATAAATTTTCGAGTATGCTCGATCAATTAGGCATCGATCAACCGGCCTGGAAAGAGCTCACCAACCTGGAGGATATAAAAAAATTCATTGAGAATGTTGGTTATCCCGTGCTGGTGAGGCCTTCGTATGTGTTGTCGGGAGCTGCCATGAACGTTTGTTACGACGAAGAAGATCTGGAAAGCTTCCTGACTATGGCAGCCAAAGTATCTAAAGAATTTCCCGTAGTGGTTTCGCAATTTTTACAAAACACCAAAGAAGTTGAATTTGACGCTGTAGCTCATAACGGCAATGTGGTTGAGTACGCCATCTCCGAACATGTGGAATTTGCCGGCGTACACTCGGGCGATGCCACTATGGTTTTCCCGGCGCAAAAAATCTATTTTGCCACAGCCAGGCGGATCAAGAAAATAAGCCGCTGTATAGCAAAGGAGCTTAACATCAGCGGTCCCTTTAATATTCAGTTTCTGGCCAAAAACAACGAGGTCAAAGTGATAGAATGCAATCTGAGGGCTTCCAGAAGTTTTCCTTTTGTTTCCAAAGTGCTTAAGCGCAATTTTATAGATACCGCTACTCGCATTATGCTGGATGCTCCCTACGACAAAGCCGACAAGAACGCCTTTGACATTGACTGGATAGGGGTAAAAGCTTCGCAATTCTCTTTTTCACGTTTACACAAAGCCGATCCTGTGCTGGGCGTAGATATGTCATCCACCGGAGAAGTAGGCTGTCTTGGCGACGATTTCAGCGAAGCCTTGCTGAACGCCATGATTGCTACCGGCTTTAACATTCCTGATAAGAAAAAGGGTATTATGGTCTCTTCCGGAGGAACCAAATCCAAAGTAGATTTGCTTGATGCCTGCATTATGTTGCAAGACTACGGCTATCCCATTTATGCCACCGGAGGAACTCAGCAGTTTTTGAAAGAACACGGTGTAAAAGCCGAATTGGTACGATGGCCGGACGAAAGCCAGGACAACAGGCAAATATTGAACATGATCTCGGCACGCGCTTTTGATTTGATTATAAATATCCCTAAAAACCTAACCAAGAGGGAATTAACCAATGGCTACAAAATTCGCCGGGCGGCAACAGACCACAATATCCCACTGATCACCAACGCCAGGCTGGCAGCTGCCTTTATTGAGGCTTTCTGTTCTTTAAGCATAGAAGACATCCAGATAAAAAGCTGGCAAGAATATATTTAATTTAATTTATTTTACTCATTATCGTACTATGGGAGGCTTTTTTGGAACCATCTCCAACTCAAGTTGTGTCAGAGACCTCTATTATGGCATTGACTACAACTCTCACTTGGGAACTCGCCGGGGAGGCATGGCTACTTTATCAAACGGCAAGTTTTACAGAGCTATTCACAATTTAGAAAATGCCTATTTTCGCTCTAAATTCGAACCCGAGTTACAATCATTTTTTGGAAACTCCGGTATAGGTGTTATTAGTGATACCGATCCCCAACCCATCGTAATCAATTCTCATTTGGGAAAATTTGCCATAGTAACGGTAGCTTGTGTCAACAACATCAAAGAACTCGAAAAGGAATTACTCGATTCCGGACGGCATTTTGCCGAACTAAGTTCAGGGCAGACCAACCAGACAGAGCTGATTGCCCTTATCATCACTCAGGGCAAGACTTTTGTCGAAGGCATTGAATTGGTTTTCCAAAAAGTAAAAGGATCTTGTTCTATGCTGATTCTAACCGAAGAGGGAATCATTGTTGCCAGGGACAAATTCGGTCGCACACCCATAGTCATAGGCAAAAAAGAAGGAGCATACGCTGCCTCCAGTGAACCCTGTGCTTTCCCCAACCTCGATTTTGAAACAGATTATTGTTTGGGAGCCGGCGAGGTGGTGCTGCTCCGGTCAAACTTTATGCAGCAATTACGTGAACCCAATAAACGTAAACAAGTCTGTTCCTTTTTGTGGGTTTATTTCGGCTACCCTGTCTCTGATTACGAAAATGTAAACGTAGATACCGCCCGCTACAGATGTGGTTTAATGATGGGTAAAAACGACGATTCTGAAGTGGATTTTATTTCAGGTATTCCCGATTCCGGAGTAGGCTTAGGTCTGGGTTACGCCGAAGGCAAAGGCGTTCCCTATCGACGCGCCATAGTCAAGTATACTCCCACCTGGCCCAGAAGCTTCACTCCCAGCGATCCCAGCATCCGTAAGCTGGTAGCCAAAATGAAATTGATTCCCAACCGCAGCCTGCTCACAGGCAAAAGAGTTATCTTTTGCGACGATTCCATAGTACGAGGCACACAACTTTCCGACAATGTGAGCGAACTGTACAAGTACGGAGCCAAAGAAGTACATATACGCATCAGCTGCCCCCCGCTCATTTATACTTGTCCTTTTTTGCGTTTCACCGCTACCAAATCCGACCTGGAACTGATTACCCGCCGGGTAATTCAGCAACTCGAAGGGGCTCACGACAAAGACCTGCCGGAATACGCCAGAACAGGTTCAGCCAAATACCAGCAACTGGTGGAGCATATCCGAGCTCAATTTGACATTACTTCCTTAAAATTCAACACACTCGAAAATATGGTCAAAGCCATTGGTTTGCCCAAGGAAAGCTTGTGTACTCACTGCTTTGACGGTTCCAGTTTTTTTGATTGATTTTACTCAGAAACAAGAAAAAATTACTATCTTTGTCGCCTGAATTATTCGGGGTGTAGCGCAGTCCGGTTAGCGCACCTGCTTTGGGAGCAGGGGGTCACAAGTTCGAATCTTGTTACCCCGACAGTTAAACCGCAATGTATCTATTGTGATTTGAATTGATCGATTTTCTTTCCTTAAAACGACTCTTTTGCTCCATCAAAAGAGTCGTTTTTTTATTTCATTTTACTACTGAAAATTCCTAAAAAAATTACTGATTAATTAAAGAAAAAATTCTGTAAATAGAATTTTATTGTATATCTTTACGGTGTTTTTACAACAAACACCGCCATTATCTTTTAATACAGAAACTCTTATCGGTAATCTGTCTTCGTTGTACATTAACTTTAATTTTCATGACACGCATCAAGTCTCTAGACCAACTAACAAGCAAAAGGGATGAACTCAAATCGAACTTATCCCGACTGGATGACCCCAAGAATGCCGGGAAAAAGGTACAGATTAAGGTCGCCATGGCTACCTGTGGCATTGCATCGGGTGCCCGCAGCATCAAAGATTTTCTGACAGCTGAACTCAGAAAGCGAAATATTCCTTCGGTTATTACTCAAACCGGCTGCATGGGCTATTGTTATGCCGAACCTACGATTGAAGTTAAATTGCCCGGCCAGGAAGCCATCATTTTTGGGCATGTCAACACAGACAAAGCCGATGAGATTATTGAAAAGTACATAAAAAAGGGAGAATTTACCGAGGGAGTCATTCCCAGGAATTACAGCACAATCGAATAAGCAAATACGATGGAAACACCAATCAAACAGTACAAGCAGCTACGTATTGCTTTGCGTAACTGCGGTATGATCGACCCTGAGAACATCGAGGAATCTATTGCCAGGGATGCCTATCAGGCCCTGGGAAAAGTATTAAAGGAATACAGCTCCCGGGAATGTATTAACATTATAAAGCAATCCGGACTTCGGGGACGTGGAGGAGCAGGCTTCCCTACGGGACTCAAATGGGAAATTGCCTCAAAAAGTCAATCCGATCAAAAATACGTTGTGTGCAACGCTGACGAAGGCGACCCCGGAGCCTTTATGGATCGTTCCATACTCGAAGGCGACCCACATTCGGTACTCGAAGCCATGGCCATTTGCGGCTATTGCATTGGTGCCGATAAAGGTCTTGTTTACATACGGGCAGAATATCCCTTGGCTATCAAACGATTGAGGATAGCCATCGATCAAGCTATGGAATGGGGCTTATTGGGGAAAAATATTTTGGGCAGCGGTTTCAATTTCGAAATTAAGCTCCGCTACGGAGCAGGCGCCTTTGTATGTGGCGAAGAAACAGCCCTGATACATTCCATGGAAGGTAAGCGAGGAGAGCCCACCAACAAACCTCCTTTCCCTGCCACCAGCGGTTTTATGAAAAAACCTACCAATGTAAACAATGTGGAGACTTTTGCCAACATAGCCCCCATAATACTCAAAGGCCCCGAATGGTTTTCGTCCATAGGAACCAAAAATTCCAAAGGCACCAAAGTCTTTGCCCTGGCGGGAAAAATCAATAATGTAGGCCTGATCGAAGTTCCTATGGGTACCAGTCTGAGAGAAATTATTT
>JAQUTN010000174.1 GCA_028694375.1 Bacteroidales bacterium | reverse complement strand
TACCTTCTATATTGTTGTTAATAGCTTGTGGTGTATATTTTCACCTGCGTTTCAGAAAATCGACATTAAAAAAGAACTATGAATAAGATTCTTTTGAGAGAAGGTTCCCGTATATGTGTAATTCAAACGCAAGGACAACAGAGCCTGTTGGATACTCTCCGAAAAGAGGGCTTTTTTGTTTATGCGCCCTGTGGAGGCAAAGGACGTTGCGGTAAATGTTTGGTTGAGATCAGGGGCGAGGGGAAAGTGCTCGCCTGTAATTATTATCCCGACAAGGACATAGAGGTAATTTTGCCTGCCAAAGAAGAAGCGCAGATACTCACTACTCAGACTACATTTCTTGAAGACCTCCCGCCCGTACATAGCCGACAATTGTTTCATCCCGATGCCTACGGGGTGGCCATAGATCTGGGTACTACCACTGTGGTTTGTTATTTTGTGCATTTAGCCAGCGGGCGAATTTTAAAAATCAGCTCCTGGATGAATCCGCAAAAGGCCTATGGAGCTGACGTGATTTCGAGAATCAGCTTTTGTCAGGAGAATCCCGACGGACTCAAAATGTTGCAAACAGTTTTGACAGAATCAATCAATAAGGAATTCGAAAGCTTCCTGTCCGAAATGAAAGCAGACAGACAGCAAATTCAGGAAATAGTGGTTGCCGGCAATACAACTATGCTGCATATTTTGCTGGGCTACGATCCGGAAACACTCGCATTGGCGCCTTTTACTCCGGCTTTTACTGCTCAACAGGTTCTTGGGGGAGCTCAAACTTCTTTTTTAATGCATTCCCGGGGACACTTAATTACCCTGCCCTGTCTTTCGGCTTATGTGGGTGCCGATATTGTCGCAGGCCTGGCCGTGCTGAGAGCTCCACAGCAAAACTATCTTTTTCTGGATATTGGCACCAACGGAGAAATGGCCTTGGTCAAAGGTAAAGAGATATTTACCTGTGCCACGGCTGCAGGCCCCGCATTCGAGGGCGCCAGCCTGAGTTGCGGAATGCCTGCATTGAAGGGAGCCATCTCCTCGTTTGAAAGTCCCCGGAATTTCATCGTCCTTGGTGAGGTTGAGCCCTCCGGTATTTGCGGATCCGGGGTCATCGATGTGGTCGCCTGGCTGTTGCGTAACAACTTTATGGACGAAAGTGGTTTGATTCAGCAGGATTTTGAAATTTACCCTGGTGTACGAATAACTCAAGCCGATATTCGGGAAATTCAGCTGGCAAAATCGGCCATTTATTCAGGTATAAAAATTTTACTAAAGCGAGCAGGCCTGAATTTCCAGGATTTAGATGCTTTGTTTCTGGCCGGTGGCCTGGGCAATTATATTCATATTCCTTCGGCAATTGAAATTGGCCTACTCCCGGCCGAACTCAGGGATAAAATTTTTCCGGTGGGCAACAGTGCCGGCATAGGAGCTTTGCAATTTCTTCGTTCTGAAATGTTTGCTAACAAAGTGAACTGGGTAGTTCAGCATTCACAATACATAGAGTTGTCTAACGACGAGGATTTTGTCTTGGAATTTGCCATGAACATGGATTTTTTAAAATAATTCTAAAAATAAAGCCCATAAGATTTGTTTTTCTTGCGCAAGAGAATGAATTTTGCACTTTTTTCAATTCAAACTCATTCGATGAAAGATTCCGGAATCTCAATGAACCCCAACGATCTGGTTCAATTTTTAAACAAGCCCGCACAAGACTTTACCCGTAATGATATTTTGAGGTTTTGCGAAGAAAGGCAGATTAAAATGCTCAATTTTCGTTATGTGGCCGAAGATGGTCGTTTGAAAACCTTGAATTTTGTAATCAATTCCAGAGAATATCTGGAAACGATATTAAGCCGGGGTGAGCGGGTAGACGGCAGCAGTTTATTTTCTTTTATCGAATCGGGCAGCAGCGATCTCTACGTAATTCCACGTTACCGTACGGCTTTTGTTAATCCTTTTTCAGAGGTTCCCACCCTGGATGTTTTCTGTTCATTTTACAACAACCTCGGACAGCCTCTTGAAAGCGATCCATTTACGATTTTGCATAAGGCCGATCAGTTATTCACCAAAGAAACCGGCAGTCGTTTTATGGCTCTGGGTGAGTTGGAGTATTATGTGATTGCTCCGGCCGGAGGATTGTATCCCGGCGTAGATCAAAAAGGCTACCACGCCGGCGAACCTTTTGCCAAATACGAGTTTATTCGCAACGAGGCTTTGCAAATGATAGCCAGAGCAGGCGGTAATATAAAATACGGACATTCCGAGGTGGGTTGTTTTACTCAGGGCGAAACCTATTACGAACAGCACGAAATCGAATTTTTGCCCTGTACGGTCGAAAAAGCAGCCGAACAACTGGTGCTGGCAAAATGGATATTGCGTATGCTGGGCAACAAATACGGCGTTAGTATCAGCTATGCTCCCAAGATTACCGAAGGCAAAGCCGGCAGCGGATTGCATTTTCACATGATGCTCGAAAAAGACGGGAAAAATCTTATTGCCGATCGGGGGAATTTGAGCGAACTTGCCCGCAAAATGATAGCCGGTATATTGGATTCGAGCGATGCCATCACGGCTTTTGGCAATACCATCCCCACTTCTTATTTCCGCTTGGTGCCCAATCAGGAAGCGCCTACCCGTATATGTTGGGGTGACCGCAACCGTTCGGTAGTGGTTCGTGTGCCCCTGGGCTGGACGGGAGCCGAAAAAATGGTCTTCGATGCCAATCCTTCGGAAACGGAGCCTTTGCCTTTCTCGGAATCAAAGCAAACTTTTGAGTATCGGGTAGCCGACGGTTCAGCCGATATTTTCCTTACCCTGGCAGCTCTGATTGTTGCTTCACTTGAGGGAATCAGGCGGCCGGATGCTCTTGAACTGGCCAAACAGCTCTATGTGGATATAAATATATTCAAACCGGAGCATAGAGAGAAAATGCGGTCTTTAAAGCAGCTACCTTTGTGCTGTGCCGATTCAGCCGAAGCCCTGAAGCAAAAAAGAGCTCTTTTCGAAGAGAACCACATTTTCCCCTCCGGCCTCATAGACAGTCGGATAAAAAAACTGCAATCGTATAACGACAAGGGCTTGTCCGAAAAACTGTTCGGTAAACAGGATATCCTTAAACTGGTAGAGCAGTTTTTGCACATTGGCTAAACTGCTTAGGAAACACGTGCTTATACAATCAATAAAGCTTTATGTTTATATTGGAAAATTCCGGAGGAGCTCAGTTTCGCCCTGGGTTTTTCGTCTGAATAATCTAGAGGAACAAATTCAAGCCGGCTGAATCGGTTTTTTCCAGGTAAGTGGCCACCCCGCCAATTTGTACTCCGTCGATGAATTCTTCGGCTTTGACACCCATCACATCCATAGACATCTGGCAGGCGATGAATTGGGCCCCGTTGTTCAGGGCTGTTTGGATCATATCTTCCAGGGCGTCGA
>JAQUTN010000173.1 GCA_028694375.1 Bacteroidales bacterium | reverse complement strand
GGGGTTGGGAAAAAATCACCCTGCTGGCCGGCAGCCTGTTTCTTCTGTTTGTTTTTTTGACCGTTCCGGAACATTTTCTCAAAGAGCATTTGTACAACCACATAATCAAAAAGCACTTTTTACGCATTTTGCTTTGGTCCTGGGGCGCTTTTATTCTTATTCACTTTGTGCAAACAGAGCAACTATTGGGCGCTTTGGTCGAAAACAATCCTTACTGGATTTTGTTGGCTGCCGTATTGATAGGTATTATACCTGAATCCGGACCACATTTGGTCTTTGTTACGTTATTTTCTCAACAGCTCATACCCTTCAGTATTCTTCTGGCCAGTTCCATAGTGCAGGATGGTCACGGCATGATGCCTATGTTGGCCGAAAGCCGCAAAGACTTTTTCCTGATCAAGGGCATTAATATCCTGATAGCTTTGGTAATTGGTTTGATATTGCTTTTCCTTGGACTTTAAGAGGTACTTCTTTTTATAAAACAAACAAAGATCTTAAATAATATTAAATCTTGGAGTTTATATGAACATATGTTCATAATATGATGCATATTTGTAGTTGAAAAAACAGAGGTTTTAATCTTAAATTATACAATTATGCCAAGAGGTGATAAAACAGGTCCAATGGGACAAGGTCCTATGACCGGAAGAGCATTAGGTTTTTGTTCGGGCTACGAGAGCCCGGGATTTACCAAAGGTTTTGGAGGCGGCAGGGGCCGCGGAAGAGGCCGTGGTTTCGGAGGCGGTATGGGCCGCAGGAACAGGTTTGGTTACGGTGGTGCTTATGGCGTAGATCCTGGATCAAGGTTTGATTATGCAGAAGACCGGCCGTATAGTATACAAAAGGAAGAACTTGCAGATCTAAGATCGGAAGCGGAATACTTAAGGAGCCGTCAGGAAAGAATTGAGCAACGGATCAAAGAGTTGGAAACCAATAACACTAAGTAAATCGATTATGCCAAAATTGAACGGAACAGGACCCGAGGGGCAAGGCCCCGGCACGGGCAGAGGACTTGGGAGATGTGGAAAGAACAGGACCGGTACTGATGACAGCAAACTGGGTCGTGGTATGGGACTTAGGCGAAAAGCAGGAGGAGGTCAGGGAAAAGGAAATAGAAGGCAATACGATCAATAGACCTCAGAGACTAGAATTTTGTCAGCCATTTGCTAAACAAATGCTTCAGGGCTTCATTGTTCATCCAGAGCAGTGAAGCCCCAATGATGATCACACCTGTAACGGCATATATGTCGGGAGATTCACCAGGTAATATCAGCCAACTGAGTATGGCTCCAAACACGGGAATGATGAATTTCCAGCTGTTCAGGTAAGATATCTTCACTCCAGGGCGTTTCAGCAAAGTAAACCACAAAGCAAAAGCCGCAGCCGACAAAAAGCTCAACCAGCCCAGTGACAACCAAAATTCGGCCGGAAAATTCAGATTAGTCGGCATAGTTTCAAAGGGAATGGAAATCAGGATCAACAAGAGGCCTCCAATTAGCAGCGAAGCAGAACTTAGCACCAGCATCGAAATTTCCCGCTTGCTTTTCTTGACTATAACATTGTAGAGACCGCTCACGAGGTTGTTTGCAATCAAGAGCAACACACCGATCATTTCCAGCCCGCCGACATGGCCTTTTGTATGCCTGCCAATGTTTATGATTACTATACCTATAATTCCCAACAAAATACTACCGGCGCTGCGCAAAGTAATTTTATCGTCCTTAATAAACAAATGTGCAACAATAGCCGCAAACAAGGGGCCGGAGCCGTTGATCATTGCACCCATAGAGCCCGGCACCATATTCATGGCGGTATAAAACAAACCGTACATCAATACTGTTTGTAAGAGTGCAATCAGCAAGATGTACCAGAAATGAATTTTAACAGCTTTAAAATAGTCCTTAAACTTGCCGTAGTACAACAGAATCAGAATACCGGATATCGAAAACCGAACTCCTGCAAACAGCAGAGGACTCATGTAATTCAGTCCGATTTTTACCCCGGTAAAAGCGGTGGACCACAGCAAGCAGGCTATTATAGCCATAAATGCTGATCCCTGTAAAAAACCTTTGCTTTGTTGATTCATTCGAAATTAAAAAGGCCGGATACCCATAATGTGCCGCACTTCGCGCAGCGTAGCCGCAGCGCTGGCTCGTGCCTTCTCGGCACCATTTGCGGCCACTTTGCGTAAATAATCCTCGTTTTTGCAGACGTCCAGATAACGTTCGCGTATGGGAGTGGTAAAGGCAATGATGTCTGCGGCCAGTTGTTTTTTTAGTTCACCGTATCTAATGCTGCAGTTGTCCCATTGTTCTTCGAAATAGGCCACTGTGTCGGGGCTGGAAACGCTTTTTAGAAGCACGAAGAGATTTTCAATCGATTCAGGTTTGACCGAATTAGGTTCGGTGGGCCCCACATCAGTAAGGGCTTTCATCACCTTTTTTTGAATAAGTTTGGGTTCTTCGCACAAAAAAATGCAGTTGCCTTCGGATTTGCCCATCTTGCCGCTGCCGTCCAGGCCTGGTATTTTTATGAGTTCCTGATCGAAATTGTAGGGTTTGGGTTCGGTGAAGAAATTGACCTCGTATAAATTATTAAAACGACGGGCAAAACGACGAGTAAGTTCCAGGTGTTGTTCCTGATCTTTGCCAACGGGCACCTTATCGGCGTTGTGCTGCAGTATATCGGCGGCCATCAGAGTGGGGTAAGTGAGCAGGCCGGCGTTTACGTTTTCGGGTTGTTTCCGGGCTTTCTCCTTGAAAGAAGTGGTTTTGGCCAACTCGCCCATGTAGGCGTGCATGTTGAGCAAAAGATATAGCTCCAGGGTTTCGGGGACATCGCTTTGTACGTAAATAGTGGCGACTTCAGGATCAATCCCGGCCGCCAGGTATTCACAAAAGATATCTTTTACGTTAGCGTGTAGGGATTTGGGATCCGGGTGGGTAGTAAGAGAGTGGTAATCAGCGATAAAAAAGAAGCAACGATTTTCGTGTTGCATCCTGACAAAATTGCGCAGGGCACCAAAATAGTTGCCTAGGTGTAGATGCCCTGTAGAGCGTATTCCGCTTAAAACTGTATCCATTTCGATTGATTTGAGCCGCAAAGGTACTCTTTTCGACGGAATTAATAAAGCAAGCCTAATCATTTCTTCAAGCCTTAGGCAGAGGCTCAGAAACTGCAAAAAGTTGCCTTAATCCCGGGTAGAATCAGGCCCAATCCGGAATCAGGCCAGGCCTTCAAGTATGCGTTTCAGCACCGTCTGAGCCGAAAATTCCCTATTAGCGGCTTCGGGAATCACCACCGACCGGGGACTTTCAATCACCTCGTCACTCACAATCATGTTGCGTCTTACCGGTAGGCAATGCATAAAACGGGCATTGTTGGTCAGGGCCATTTTATTGCTGTCCACTGTCCAGGAACGATCCTGACTCAGAATTGCACCGTAATTCGGATCGGCAAAGGCTGCCCAGTTTTTGGCGTATA
>JAQUTN010000031.1 GCA_028694375.1 Bacteroidales bacterium | reverse complement strand
ATTCTGAAAGAATAGGCTTGTGTGTTATCGGCCAATTGATGAATCTCTGCATTGTACACAAAAAGAGGGTCCTGATCTTGATAAACTCCGAAGAGCTCCTGGGAATTCAGATATTCTCTGGCTGCTTTAAGCAAAGGGTCTTCCCGTTCACAGCCAAGGTAAAGCAAGCTTGATATCAGGATAAGTGCCAGTATGCCAATATATCTTTTCATAACTTATTCCACTTTTAATTGTCGGCGAATTATTTCAATGCCATTAGGAGTATTCACTTCTACTTTTAATTCATGTATCCCCTGAGGTAAGTCCAGGATTGGACCTGAAATTATTTCGTCATTGAGTTTCCATACATTCACAGAGGCATTTTCAGGCAGATTCAATACATCCAGCAGTAATAGGTCTCCCGGAGAATAACTACTTGTTGTATATATGGCCATAAATTCCGAATTCTTATTGGCTGTAGTAACGCTAACAGTATGTTCATCCACTATTTCCTGAGCAGAAAAGGCCCGGAACAAAACCTCGGTAGTGCTTTTGGGATCAAGGCCTTCAAGCAAAAAGGAGCTTTGTGTGATTATGGTATCCCGAAACACTGAATCCCTTGTATCTCTCCAGGACAGTTCCCAGGTATCTGCCGTTCCATCCAGCCAATCCATATAAAAAATATGCTGGGCTACACTGACACTTAGACTGGAATTTATTGTCGGATTGACTGTGACCAGACAGGTGGCCGAACGACTGCCTTTGTCTGTTGTGGCAGTTATTATAGATTGACCGGCAGCAAGTGCACTGATCTTTCCCTGTTGATCTACCCAGACTACAGAAGAATCTGAACTTGTCCAGTCTATCTTCCAGTTGCTGGCATCCAGGGGTTTGATATGACCAAACAAATATTGGCTTTCTCCGATCTTCATGGTCAATTCCGTGGGATCCAGGCTAAAGGATTCCATTTCTACAAATTCCGAACTACGATAAACATCAAAAGAAATCAACCAATTACCTTCGATTTCTGCTTCCTGATAAAGAGTAGTCCAACTCGAACCGTGGTCTAGTGAAATTAAATTTCCCTTACCTTCGACCCTGTTGCCACTACAAATGCCGGCCGGATATCCCTTGCTGGAGTAATTGCTCACTTCATAAGCCAAAATGAGCTCCGTTTGCGGATTTATAAGCAGACTGTCAGCCAATAAATCCAGACTGTAAAAACTGTTGGCAGCCAAGTCTTCTGCAGCAATGCTCTGCTGATGAATTAAATTCCCGTCAGCATAGATGTAGACGACAACATCAGGACTGCCTCCGGCAATAAAAAAAGTCATTTTCCCAATATACATTCCTGTGAATTGGCTTAAATCATCAGCAGTCCAGGAAGCACCGGCCATAAAAGCATTTCCCTCGTTACCAATAGATCCGCCATAGTTAAAGTTCTGACACCAGGACAAACTTCCCTCTATCAATTGCTCAGTCTCTGTCATCAAGGTAAGAGATATGTCGTTACTACCCCGCATTAATTCAACAATCCGGGAATTACTAACATAAGCCTCTGATTGACATAACAGTTCATAATAGCCCTGACTGAGATCTTCGTCAAAAATAAAACGCCCGTCGCTACCGCTCAATGTGGTATAAAAAACTTCTGAAGTATGCATAGCGGAACGTAAACCACTTACTTTTTTTGATACAGGCTCCTCCGTTAGTTTTTTTAGATAGAGTACTGCTCCTGAAACGGCTTGGCCTTGCATATTGAGTACCTGTCCTCCAAAATAAACCTTATCTTCCAATTCTACTCTGAAGCGAATCTCATCACCCTCCAGCCTTATATCATAAAGTTCCTTGCCCAGTGGCAAACCTGACCAGGCCAGGTTTGAAGGACGGGAAGTGCGGTTAAAAGAAGTATACATATACGAAGAACCCGGGAAAAAAGCAAAAGCGTCGCCCCTGGATTCCGAACCACAGGCTTCTTCCAAATCCATACACTGATGTAATGGATAAACGTTGATACTGTTATTGTTCCAACGCTCCAAAGCTGTTTTTCCCTGCACCATGTTGTCTGATTTGTCTACATGATAAATCAGTAAACCTTCTCCTTTGATGGGAGTATCCCATTTGTTTCGCTGACGATTTTCCAACAGGAAATACTCATTCTCGTTATTGGTATGCATAATATAAGCCTGGTTCTGGTCAATGGAAGCTAAAGAATATTCACCGGCAGCCGTTAGTGTTGTAGGAGTCATCCAGCCCAAAGACCAACGTTCTTCGGAGGTTAAGTAGGGAGGAGTGCGGCTTTGATTGTTGTAATTTCCGGCACTCATTAAACTCAAACCACCCAGTCCTCCCGATCTGCCTCCGCTTTCTGTTCCGTCGGTATCGTACATATCCATCAGGCCCAGGGTATGGCCGTATTCATGACAAGCAGTACCAATGGCAGTCATGGTTGTCCCTGTTGAACCTTTTAATTCCGAAGAACAAGCGTAATAGCCCAATTTCACTCCGTCCAGACTTGTACTATCCATATAGGCTACCGACCAGGAATGAGGCCATATACTGGCAGCGGGGCCTCCTTCGGCTTCGTTGTAACCAGCATAATACACATAGATAATATCTACGTAGCCATCGTTGTCTTCGTCAAATTCTGAGAAATCAACACCTTCCTGATTAGCCTGCCAGGCTGCCTCTATCACCATGCGTCTTGGATTACTGTCGTTACCTGATTCGTTATTGGCACCGTAATAACTCATGGGCTTAGACAAAGTATAAGGGCCCATCACCACAAATTCCGGATCAAAAATTCCGTTTGAATTGTCGCGATAATAATCTCTTACTGAACCTGTGGCACCGTTGTCACTGTAACCAAGTTCGTTCTTTAAGCGATAAAAGTCATTTTGCGCTGTAGGGGACACAAAGGCTTTGTCCTCAAAAGCCACCAATAAAACCAGTGTTTTAAGCCTGCCTTCATAAGCTTGCCTGGCGTTAGCCTGAGTTAAATTCCTGCTTGCCTGGAAACGACTGCTTCTGTCTTGAGCTGCGCGCATCAGGTTAATTTCAGGCACCTGAGCCGAACGGGTTGCCACTTGGGTACCCGCACGGTGTTTACTAATATTTAGCCTGCCTTGATCGTTGTAATCGGCGTAATAGTAAAATCCGTCCGATTTTTGAGCGATTATATAGCCATTACGATCGGTGGTATAATTAAAAAACTCATCACCATGACGTTGGATTTCCAGTTTGGAGCCGTCGGGTAATTCAAGCTCTATCGGAAAAGGATAGGCCATTACCGCCCATAATAATTGCCAATGAAGCAAAAAACCAATGAGTAATAATATATATTTCTTGTACATATTCGTTTTTTAATGTACAAAAATACATATTTATTTTTAATGTAAAGAGCTCCTCTTTATGAATGCATTATGTTACTTAGCGGGGATTTTGATTAGTTGCATCTATACCCGGATTATTTTCAATCTCGTACTGAGGCAGTAGCAACTGATACCTGGAATCTCCCGGAAGGAGTTTTATCAGGCAGGTATGATTACTTCCCGAATAATTGCGATCATAACCTAAATTAAGTCGCCTCAGGTCAAAACAACGGCCCAGGCCTTCACACCATAATTCCACACGACGTTGAAACAAAATTTCGTCCATCAGGCTGACAATCTCAACCTGCGTGTCGATATTAAATAGGTTGCTGTCTGTGCATTCGGACAATCTGGAAGCATACAGACTATCCCTTTTGGCTCCAAGCTTCAACAAGAGAGTCATGGCCTGTTGATAATTTTGCTGCTGGCAGGCTGCTTCGGCTTTCATCAAAAGCAATTCCTCCGCTCTCAAGTAAATAAGATCACCAGTAAAGGAGAGCGGATCAGCATAGCGGAACTTTAACTGACAGTAGGGATAATATTTGTAATTATTGGGTGATTCCCACCAGGTTTTACGAAGATCGCTGTCCGGAATTCGATTGTACAAGCCTGCATCTATGCATTGAAAAGCATTCTGTCCGTATCCTCCTTCGGGATCCATATGCGATAGAAAGGGGCCATAAGGGCTGCTTTGTGCAGTCAGCACCTTATAACCCCAAAGCAGGTTTTTTGCTCTTAAATCGTTGAAATGTCCAAGTTCTTCGAAGTCTGCGACCTGAACCAGACCCGGTTTTGAAAGAGCGAGAGTCGCCAGAGAATCTACCATAGCCCAATCCCTGCAAATCAGAGCAAGCCTGGCCCATAATCCGTAACAAGCATAGAGATCAATATGGGAAGGATGCAAACGCTCAGAAGAGCTTAGTTTGAACAATTCCGCTGCTCTGCCGTAATCGGTTTTGATCTGCATCAAAACTGTATCTACCCTGGCCCTTGGATTACCCCGACTTTCTATATTGCTTGCTTCTGTATACAAGGGAATACCCGGGCTGGTAAGATTTTCAGGATAATTTCCATCGCAAAAACATTCATACAGGCAGGTATAGGCAAAGGATCTCAAGGCATAGGCCTGCGCAAACACCGAGAGGGCCAGACTGTCTGCCTTTAGTTGATCCCGGGCTGACAAAACCAGATTGGCCTGGTTAACAATAGTGTAACACATCGACCAGAGGGCATATTGCCGGCCCATGGTTCCGGTAAAATCAGCATCGGTTTCAAAAGTATAATCATACCAAAACCATCCGTTGCCCTGTCCGGACATCAAATGATCTTCGCCCTGAAGGTCACGAACTAAAGTTATTGCCATGATGCCTGGATTTTCCTGAGACCAGGCCGTTGACCAGGCATTCATATACATAGCCCGGTATATACCGTTCACCAGTGTTTGCAGGCTTTGAACATCTTCTAAAGATTCAGAAAGCAAGGTTTTATTAGCCGGACTTAAATCCAGTGTTTCAGAGCTGCAAGATTGAATCAGCAGGAATACAAAAAGAAAAAATATACTATTTCTAAAAGTTGCAAGCCAACTGCAAGCTAATTGTTCGAACGGGTACATAAGCATATTCTGTTAAACCTATAAAATCATATTGGGGATCCATCCCTCTCAGATGGGAAAAAATAAAAAGATTCTCAGCGGAGAGTGTCAGGCTACAATCTTTTAATTGAGGCAGCTTTTTAAGTGTAAAGTTGTAAACCAGGCTCAGCTGCTTCAGGCTCAGATAAGAAGCGTCAATCAAGAACTGATCGGTCATTTGATAAGTTTTACCGACTTCGTAGCGAGGTAGTTCTGCCTCGTCCCCGGCTTGTTTCCAGGCCTGCTCCAAATCGCTGTGTTTAGCCTGGGCGGGATTACGAAAACTCAGCATGTCCAAGTAAATCTTGTCCATGATTTTTCCCCCTAGAGAATAATTGATCTGCATAGTAAGATCCACTTTCCGGAAACTGAACATTTGCTGCAAAGCCCCGTAGAACAAAGGCGATCTGTTACCGGCTATTTTCCTTGACATCAGGGCAAAATTCAGGTCTTTGGTAATATAGGGCTCAACAGGATTGGCCTTCTCATCAAAACAGGCCCAATAGAGTTGTGCCCCGTCAGCGGGATCCACACCGGCAGACCTGCATAGATAGAATGAATATATGGGCTCTCCAACCCGTATTATCTGATGTCCAAGATTAATGTCCCTGTTTTGATCGCTGAGTGCCAATACCAAATTACGGTTTGAGGAAGCCGAAAAACTGCTCTGCCAGAGGAAAGGTCCCTGCTTTAATAGCTGTGCTTTGAAATACAACTCAAATCCACTGTTGAGCATACGGCCGGTGTTTTTGTTGTATCCGCTGAAACCGGTAGAGGGAGCCATGGGAAACCACAATAAAATATCTTCGTTTATGCGCATATAGGCATCCAGAGTCAGTTGAAATCTATTCAAAACAGCGAGGTCATAAGCCAGATTGAAATTCTTACAGCTTTCCCAGCTTATTTCCGGATCAGCCAAATCCAGCCACAAAGCGCCTGATTGGCTGGCATTGGAATAACTGTAATCCAGGAGATTTTGCCAGGCGTAATAATTAGGCCTGGATTCTGCATTTAACAAAGCCTCGTTGCCCTGAACCCCATAACCTGCTCTAAGAGCCATATGATCAACAACTTCACTATTCTTCATGCTGGCAGTTTCTGACAAGGGGTAATTAATCCCTATGCTCCAAAAATTCCCCCGGCGCCTGGAACTGTGAAAGCGAGAGGAAGCATCACGTCTGTAACTGGCTGAAAGGTAAAAACGATCGTCGTATTGATAATTCAGCCTTGCCATATAAGAGTCAATACCGTGAGATTCTGAAGATCCGCCGCAATCATCGACTACTGCGGCAGCATCAAGTTCTCTTAGTTTTTCGCTGGCAAAACCGGTTTTATAAGCGTTTATATGACTATACTCTGCTTTGTAAAATTCGTGAGCCAAAAACCAGTTCAAGCTATGTTTCTTCCAGAAAAGCTGCTGTTTAAGTTGTTGATTGAAAGAATAAGTCAGTTCATTTTGATGTTGAACATTCAGTCTCCCTTGGCTTAAAACAGCATTTCCGGCCTTAGGATTCAGGTACATACAGTCTTCACGCCTGTTTTGATCTGTTGCCAATTGCATGCTGAACAACAAGGCTCCGGGTGTCTTAGAGCCTAAGTTGAGTTCCATGCCCAATCCCAGATCATCTATTGAACTGGAATACTCGTCTTTGTATAATAAGGCAACCGAATTAAAATGCTGTTGTTGTCCGGCAGGACGTTGTTCTCCGTAATCAAACATCAAGTTGCCCTGTTCGTCTTCCAGCTGTTCTCCGTTCCCGGGATCACGTTGATAAACCGGAAAAATCGGGCCCATCATCAAGGCCGAATACCATACATTGGACAAAGCCTGGGCTTGCGCTCCCAGACTTCTATATTTCTTTTGTGCAAACCGGACCGACATGCTTGTTGAAATCCAGGAAGCAGGCTGTACTTCCAAGCTGTTACAGCCTGTCAGTCGTTTAAATCCGGTTGATGTCAGTAGGCCCTGCTCATCAAGCCAGGACAGCGACATACGATAGCGCAGTTTCTCTGTTCCTCCTTGCAGATCGAAGGAATATTTCCTGACTACCGGAGCCCTTGCTTCTATACTCTTAATCCAATTCTCTTCCCACTGCAGAGAGGCCTCCGGACGGATTGTGCCATTCAGCGGATCAAACAAGCTTTCCAGAGAAAGATTATAGGGATTGTATTGTTCGTTGAGACCAAAAATCTTTTCTGGTCCCCGGGAAAGCGCCTCCACGGCAGCAGCGTTTGCCTGTGCAGGTTCTATACCTTCGGCCAATAATTTATTCCGATATGCCCGCAAGAGACATTCCATATAAGATTTCACACCCATGGTTGCGTATGAGGCTGCAGCTCTGCTTATACTGCCATAACAAGTACGAAGCCGACATTGGGGAGCACAGGCTTGCCCTTTTTTTGTTTCTACAAGTAATACTCCATTGGCTGCCCTGCTGCCATACAAAGCCGCAGCAGAGGCGTCTTTAAGCACACTTACGACAGCAATATCCGAAGGATTGAGCGAAGAAAGATCACCATTGTAAGGCAAGCCATCCAACACAATCAGGGGAGATGCAGAGGCCGACACAGATCCTATACCCCTGATGAGCAGGGCAGCTCCTGAACCGGGTTGTCCTCCTCCGGAGCTTAGTTGCAAGCCGGGAACCAGGCCATCCAGTGCTTTGATGGCATTAGATAAAGCCACTTGTTCAAGAGCTGAACCCTGTAGTTGAAACACGGAGCCTGTTAGCGTTTTTGCCGCACTTAAACCGTAAGCTATCTTAACAAACTCCCTTAATTCGGTAGTTGATAAATCCAGTTCAATTAGCATAAAACTGTCTTGTGCTATAACTACCTTAGTTTGCCTTCCCAGATAAGAAATCCTCAGTTTAAATAAAGAGTCGGGATTGAAATTAGAGTTGGAATCCCGGTAGCGATCTGACTTGGAAACGGACTCAGAACCGCCTTTAGAATCGGACTCATATCCTGACTCCGTATCGTAAATTAAACTAAAATACCCCTCTATATCCGTAAGACAGGCCCTGTTGGTTCCTATAAGTTGTATCCACACACCGGACAAGGCTGTTCTGTCTTCGGCTGTCACCACACGACCGCTGAAATTTGCCGACACAAACTGTATAAGAGAAAATTGGATTATAATTATACATACTATAATTTGTAGATACTTGCGCATACACATTGTCTTTGATTTGCACAAATATAATACCTATATAGTTTTTTGCACCTTTTTATTTATTGTTTTATTTACTCTTTAATTACATATTTTCCTTTTTAAAGAAAACAAATTGCTCTAGTGTGAGTTTTGTTAATAAGTGTTTTCATCCACTAAACTATTAATACTGGCAGAAATGGGGGCTAAAAAAAAACAACAGTAAACAGATTAAAACTGCTTACTGTTGTTTTTTTTAGTAGTGAAGATTAATTATCTACTCAGAGCCCTGATAATCTAGTTTGAAAAATAATTATCTCCATTAGTTTTCAATGACCTTTTAACCATTGCTTTGGTTTGTTCTTTAAAATTGTTATGTGCACACTTGTCGTTTTTGGAAGGTGCTACTTTTTCTACTTGTTTAGCTTCGATCGATGCGCTAAATAATTGTGCTGCAACGCTTGATGGTGCACCCGGATTAAAGGTAAACACTAAGTCGTAATAGCCGTCTACATAACCTCCTGCGGCAGTACTATTAATTACATAACCTATTGCCTCTGATGTTGATGTAAGCACAAGCTGACCTTGCATATTAAACGTGAAGTCCAATGTAGCTGTATCACTCACCTCACCTGCTTCCGTATATGTATATAAAGTCATATCTAACATCGTCCCATTATAATCAAAATCAGCTAAGGCTTGAGGAGCAATAGACATGGTACTGGCAGCAGAATTAAATGTGGCGATAACACTTTCAGCAAAACCGATGCCTTCAATTATGAAGGTGTTCTCGGTAGTGCCTGCTTTAATAATTACATCCATATCAGCAACCGACTCATCAAACAGGCATGGACCGGAGAGGGTAAATGAGCCTATAAAATCTTCCTTTGCATAAGCAACAGGATCCTCTGAATAGAAAAATAATTCAGAAAATTCACCGAGAACTGTACCGTCTTCATAATGGAATTTTAAACCCAATGTATAAATAGTAACTCCTTTTGCATTAATTTCAACTTTTGAATCGACATTGTCACTAGGTGAAACATAAATGTCCTTTTCATACATTTTCTTTCCTGTCTTTTGATTCGAAGGAATGGTTACGCTGTTACCATTATAATAAAATGCCAAGCCATAACCGGTTTCATATAAGTCGGGCAGATAAAACAGATCTTTATATTCACTATCTTCGTTTAAGGAATCAATATCCAATGCTTTGGCAATTGTTTGTGACCAATTTTCGCTATATGCAGCTGATTCAAATTCACTGACAGCACCAATAATATCCTGATATGCTACATCATTATAATCTTTGATTTTCATGTTGGCTTTCAAATACAAAGCCTTATTCATATATATCGTTGTTGTAGCTGAACTAGGATATTTCCCGCCATTATTGTAGTTTGCCATACTAAAATAAAGAGAGTTAGCGGGAAAGGTAATTATTGAATCTTCTAACGTTCCCAAAGGGTATGAAGTAATATTAGTAGAGAGATTGCCATAAATTGACCCAATACTAAACATACCATAACCCCAGTCAACTCCCAGATTACTAGGACTCATAGACACATTATTATCGTTGTCAATTTCGATTATGACATAATAATCTTTCGATTCATCCACTTCACCGGGTGAATTATAAGGATATCCATGAAATATTCCATCCGCATCAGGATCATCTGCTGCAACTAGCTTAAATGCATTTTTGAATCGATAACGTACAGATGTTCCAAGTTCAGCTTTTTGAGTTTCAACATACATTGGATATTGAGAAACACCAAAGAGAGCCATGATAGCTCCATCAACATACACAAACGGGGGATCTACATTAGTCCATTTGATTCGTGTAACATTGGTTTCTAAAAACGGAAGCGTACTTGCATATTGATTTACGAATTCGTCGCCTTCTATCAGCAAACGTAAATTATAGGTAACACCTTCTTCGGCTGTTGGAAATGTAACCACAAAAGTGGTAGTTTTCTGATCGGCCAGGAAATTTACGCTTTCTGGTACCACAAAGACACTTGAATCATTGATTTCTACAGTAATAGGCACAACGGCTGCATCTGTAGAGTCAAGACGAGAAATCGTGATAGTCATTTCTGTTGCTTGAGTTGGTTCCATTTCAACAGTTTTTATATTTGTCGAAGGGAAATAAACTCCAAGACAATTTTCAAGTACCACAGGAGATGGTTCTCTTTCAATTATCTGATTCTCGCAGGATGCGAGCATTAGCACCACTCCCGCAAAAAATAATGTTGTTTTTATGAGTGTTTTCATATGTTTATTTTTTTATTAACATAAATCTTGATTTCTGCCATTACAGCAAGTTTATCCTACTGTGGGAGGATCTACCTTTTCGTTGTTGTCTTCTTCGGAAATGCCCTGATTTGCTTCAATTTCACTTTTGGGCACTAACCATAATAAAATCGGAGATTCTGCCGGTATGTTAAATTGCCAGGCATCGGGGAATGATGTAACATTATTAACAACCCTCTGAACTGGTTTTTTCAAACGCATAATATCGAAGAAGGAAAAACCTTCTCCCCATAATTCAATACGACGCTGGTACCAAATTTCTTCCTGAAGTCCAGCTGCATCTGAGGGTGCAGTGTAAGTGCCTTTAACCATTCGATTATTGTTTACAAAGTTCTCCAACAGTGTTTTAGCTTCTGTTGGACTACCAGACATAGCCAAACCTTCGGCTTTGATGAAAATCATTTCTTCGGCACGCATCAAGAACCAATCCTGAGCCGGTGTTTGAACGTATAAACCGTCTTCACCACCGTCAGCAGCGAATTTTACATTAAGATAAGCACCAAAATCACCATCTGCCGAAGCTGTTTCTCTCCATTGATTATAAACAGATGTTTTTGTCAAAGAAGATTCTTCATCCTCATTTAACCACCATTGTTTACGAATATCATTAGCATTAATTTTATCGTACAAGGGTTTATTGATTTTCTTCCAAGCCCCTACACCCACATATCCATCTGTATAGAAAGAACACAAATGAGAGGGCATGTTGATAATTCCCGTCAGTACAATGTCGTTGTTCTCAGTAATGATGTTTGCCCACATTACATTCGCATCGGTGGCATCATAGAAAGCAGGGACAGAAACCTGTGACAATGAATACGGAATTGCTCCGGATAACAATAATGCACTATCGGCATCAGATGCCGCTGCTTCCCAATTGTTCATGATCAGATTTGCACGAGCCCGTAAGCCATATGCCACAGCCTGGTCTATATAACCTTTATCCTTGCGGGTAAATCCATCTAAAGCAGCAATTGCTTTATTCAAATCATCCATGATCAGTTCATACACTTTAGTAACGGTGGCACGAGGATTATTTGAAGCTTCTTCTGCCGTTGTGTTTTCGGTCACGATAGGAACACATTTTTCATTTTCATGGCCTACATAAGTAAATTGATGTAATTGAGCCAGATTTAAATAATCAAATGCACGAATGGCCAAAGCTTGTCCTATATAAGCACGTAAAAGGGGATCATCGGTTTCGGGATCAACAGAGGCTAATACTATGTTTGCGGAAGCGATTTGTTTGTAGAATAAATTCCACATAAACAGGGTTCTCATATTAGAATATTCCCTGTCAGCATAGCTTGAATTAGGACTAAACCAGTTATAACCAATGTTCGCACATGTCATGTCGGCACCGTTTGAGTCCATATACAAACATGCAGCAGCATACCCAAAATCGTTATGGTAACCCTCGCCTAATACACCTACATATTCGATCATATTTGCATACATTGCAGCTACGTCGGCTGCCAGCAGGGAAGGATTCGATTCTATTGCCTTACCTTTCTGTTCTTCTGTAATGGTACCTCCTTCAGGTACAGTATCTAGGAAATCAGCACATCCACTTATGCTTAAGATACTTAACAGAACAATAATATAATTATGCAACTTTTTCATATTTTTATCTGTTTAATTGTTTAAAATGTGATATTAATACCTGCTGATACAGAACGAATCGGTGTGTATAAAGATCCACTATAGGCAACCGAATAACTCTGACGAGGATCTAAACCTTTACGAGCAGTAAGTATAGCCAGATTATCAGCTACGCCAAAAACGCGAAGTTTCTCGATTTTCAGTTTACTCAGCATCTTACTTGGCAAAGTATAACCTAAGGTAATATTCTGTAAGCTTAAATAATCTGTACTTACCAAGAAACGAGTTGACGTTGCATTTGTATACATATCTTGTGAATTCAAGCGAGGAACATCTGTTTTCGTGTTTTCAGGTGTCCATGCATTTAAAATATCAGTGTGCCAGTTACGACCAGCATCGCTGCTATAACCCGAATGCATCATTACAAGATAGGTGTTATCCAGGTTTCGGCCACCTAACTGATAGGCCAAATCAACAGAAAAGTCAAATCCGTAGACATTTAATGAAGTACCAAAACCTCCATATACTTTAGGAAGAATATCGCCTTGTTCATATCTGGTGGCATTCGTCCAACTTTTGGTTGTTTCTCTGCCTGTTACATTTCCTTCATTGTCTTTCACATCCACATACCACATGGCATCTCCGGTTGCTTCATCAACACCGGCGTATTCACGAATGTAGAAATTGTACATCGATTCACCTTCTTTATATATGTAGCTACCTGAAATCCACTGTCCCTCAAGCTCGGGAGACAATTCAATGATTTTATTTTTAAAGTAAGTAGCATTCAAATATACATTCCAGGTCAATGACCTCGTTTTTAGTATATTATAATTCAAATCAAGTTCAACTCCTGAATTACTTACAGAACCAATATTTTGAGGTATTTCTGTATAACCATTACTTCCCGGTACCGGTTTGTAATACAGCATGTCTTCAGTCTTACGATTGAAGGCCTCCACTGAACCATTTAAATTCTGATCGAAGGCTGAAAAATCTATACCGACATTGAAGTTATAAGAGGTTTCCCATGTGATGTCTCTGAATCCTTTGTAAGAACGAGCTGTGGCAAATTCTCCGTTGTTTTCAGAAACCACGTATTGATCAGTGTAGGGATAGAAGTTTATCGAGCTGCTTCCTGAATAGAGAAGTTTATCGTTTCCTTGAGCACCATAACTTACTTTCAATTTCAACATATTCAGTGCATCTACCGACATAAAACCTTCAGAGCTTATATCCCATGCCGCACCAACTGACCAGAAATTACCCCAACGATTTTCAGGAGCAAACACTGAAGATCCGTCACGACGAAATGATAATGAAGCATAATATTTTGAATCATAATCATATTTAAAACTTCCCAATGCTCCAAGAATCGAATAATTTGTCGAAGAAGAATTGGTACTTGGATCCAAAATAGCATTGTTCAACTCAGGCACTCTGTCCTGATAAACTTTTGTTTTTGATCCTGACAGAGAAGAATTCTTAAAATTGTAAGATTCAACACCTGCCAATAATTCTATATTATGCAGATCAATTTTTTTATTGTAATTCAACAAATACTGTTGATTTAAACTAAAAAAACGACCGGACGAAACAGCAACGTATCCTCCACCATCTGCAAACTGACCATAGTATGGGTTCATCAACATATTATATTTCTCATTAGCAGATGTAACACCTATCGTGGCTGTAGCTTTAAGTCCTTTAAAAATTTCAGCTACTACCGACCATTTACCAACAAAAAAGTCAGTTGAAAATTTTTCTGTATTCAACATAAGCATGGAGGCGGGGTTGGATTGACTCATAAAGGGTCGTTTTGCATTTACGATTGTACCGTCACCATAATCATACATTGTGTAATTGTTAGCATCTTTCATTATTTGCCCATTGCTGTCTCTTATATATAAGGGATAGATTGGAGCCAACATATTACTTAAATAAAAGATATTCCCCGAAGAGCGGTCACTCACCTGATCGTCCGGATAGCGAGAGTCTGTACGGACATAACTCACATTAGTAACAAACTTAAGCCATTCTTTTGCCTGATAATCAGTATTTAAGCGTGCACTAAACCTCTGATAATCCGAATTTTCAATAATACCGGTATCATCCAGAAAATTACCTGATGCAAAATAAGTTAATTTGTCGCTTGAGCCATTCACACTAAGATTATACTCCTGACGCAGGTTATCTTTCTTGAATACCTCATTAAACCAATTATCTGCTAAATATGTATACGTACCATCTGAGTATCCTTCAATAGCATTGGGATTTAATTTAAAATTAGTACCTACAAGACGTTCTCCCTCAGGAATACTATAAACCTGATATCCTAATCCACCATTAGAAGCATCCAGTAATACTTTATTGGCGTATTCATGAGCTGCTTGATCACCAAAGGAATTTACCCGGCTATTGTAAAGTGCACGATAAAATGTTTCATAGTACATCCCCGGGTCGGTCATAATTTGATAAGTAGGAACAGCTCTTGAATTACTACCCCATTTGGTCTCTACTCTGACTTGTGCATCTTTGCCCGAAAATTTACCCTTTTTGGTAGTTATAATTACTACTCCGTTTGCTCCGCGTGAGCCATATAATGCTGCAGACGATGCATCTTTCAAGACAGTTACTGACTCAATATCGGAATTACTGATAGCGGAAATATCGGAATCATAAGGTACTCCGTCCACAACATAGAGAGGTGCGTTACTTGAATTCATTGATCCAATTCCACGAATTCGAATGCTTGATCCTGTACCCGGTTGTCCGTTAGATGTAAGAGCCTGTACTCCGGCTATTCTTCCGGCCAGGTTGTTGGTTACGTTTGATGATTGAACTTTTTCAATCATTTCTTCATTTATTACCGCAGCCGAGCCCGTAAAAGACTTTTTGGTTGCAGTACCGAAAGCAACGACCATTACCTCGTCCAATTCGGACACACCCTGCTCCATGCGCACTACCATTCCGTTTCTGGCTTCAGCTTGTACTGTTTGCAAACCCAGAAAGGAAAATTCCAGAATGGAAGCTTCCTGAGGCACGCTAATGGAAAAACCACCGTCTGCGTCTGTAACAGTACCTCTGGATGTGCCTTGAACTACTACGTACGCACCAATGACAGGTTGCTCGTCTTCGGCATAAATAACCTTACCGGTTACCGTTCGAGACTGAGCATTCACTAAGCCTACGCCTACCAGGAACAGGCAAGCGAGTAAAAAAGTCAGTTTTCTCATAAGTTTCACTTTTTGTTTAACAATCATTTTCTGTTTAGGGTTTAACTTCTGTAAAGTTAATAGCTCTGGAAGGCAAATGTAATTTAAGCGTTTTTATTACGCAAGTGTTTAAGCAATTCTTCAAGCAATATTTTAAAGGCTCAACTTGTTAAAATCTAAATTTAAAAGGTCTGGATTAACGTTTATTTTCATTCTGACTAAAAATTTAAACAACTGATTAACAGATGATTAAATTTTGTAAATTGTTTCTATAAATATGCACCCACTGAGGCGAAGGAGCAAGAAAAAAATTTTATAAAGAATAAAGATTTAACGTTTTTAAAGTCTAAGTTAGTGAAAAATAAGTCGTTTGCTGGTATAATATGGTCGATAAAGGAGTAAATAACACACTGAGTTCATTTTTTAATGGATTATAACTCGTTGGATTTTAGATTTGTTAGCTAGCGTCATTTTGCATATATATACACCTTTATGAGTATTCTCCAGACTTAGCGGCAGAGAATATTGACCTCCCGAAACTACCTGAATAAAACGGTGAAAGATCTTTTTACCCTCGAGGCTGAATATTTCCAGACAAGCTTTAGTGGATTCTGTTGCAGTAAAGTGGAATGTTAATTGAGGATTCTCGCCCCGGCTGGTAAAGACTTCGAAATTGAATTCGGGCTGCTGGGTCAACAACAGGGCAGGAGCGGAAGAAATATTTCCTTCTTCCAACTCGTAAGGACCAATATCCCGGGCAGAGCCGTAAACAGCCTGAGACAGATAGGGAAAGTCTTCGTCGTAGGGATTTTTTACATAAAGGCCCGCATCTACCAGGGAACTACCGCTTTTGAGGCGGGCAAAACGACCGGGCAAACTTCCATCTTCGTTTCTGGGGGCTTTGGCATCTTCTTCACTGAGACTGACAAAATCATTGTAGGTGATTCCGGTCAGTAGTTTATTTGACCAGCCTTTGTCTGTGGCCGTACCAATGGCGTTATTACTTTCCTGACCTCCGGCTATCTCCTGCCTGCCCTTTGTCTGAAAAAATGCACGGTAAACCAGAAAACTGCGCTTCAACACCCACAACCGGCAAACCTTCAAACAACGATGGCATAACAAATACATCCATCGCTTGATATAACTCCCCCACAT
>JAQUTN010000172.1:2779-3523 GCA_028694375.1 Bacteroidales bacterium | reverse complement strand
CTGGGAACGGAGCCGGGAATCCGAAAACTTTATCTGTTTCTGGGAAGCCGGCCTGGGCAGTGATCCCATCAATGCCGGCAGCAAAAAAGTCGATGTCGATGATTTGCTGGCCAAAGCCGAAATTTATTACGACGTGTACAAAAACCGGATGAAATTCATTGTGCCGGGCGAAAGCAAAGCCGATAAATACAAAATGATTATTTTCCTCTGGGACGACGACGAATGGGGAGCTTACGGAGGCGGCAGCAGCGACGTGATCGGTGCCATCTGGGTAAATTACCTCACCTGTCAGCCCACAGTCGGAGCTACCATTGCCCACGAAATCGGGCATGCCTTCCAGTACCAGACCTACTCCGACTACCGCAACGGCTGCGGTTGGCGTTACGGCTACGGCGCCAATGCCTCGGGAGGCAACGGCTTCTGGGAACAATGCGCCAACTGGCAGGCTTACGACATCTATCCCAACGAAAAATTCACCAACTACAATTTTGGCGTTTACCTGGATAACTACCACAAACACATTCTGCACGAAACGCCCCGTTACGCCAACTATTTTATTCAGGATTACTGGGTGATGAAACACGGCGAAGATTTTATCGGTAAACTCTGGCGTGGAGCCCGTTCACCCGAAGATCCTGTGGAAGCCTACAAGAGGCTTACGGGCATAGATCAGGCCGCTTTCAACGACGAAATGTACGAATGTGCTGCCCGTTTGGCCACTTGGGACATTGACAAAATCCGCGA
>JAQUTN010000172.1:0-2769 GCA_028694375.1 Bacteroidales bacterium | reverse complement strand
CGGCAAAAATTACATAGGCCGGCAAAGCGTCAGCATGACCCAGGATTCGCTGGATTACTGGCAGATCAAGCCTGAACGCTGCCCCGAAAATTACGGTTACAATGTGATACGACTCAATATTCCTCAAGCCGGTAAAGAGGTCAGAGCTCATTTCGTGGGCCTGGCCGGAGCAGAGGGCTACCGTAAACTTAATGTGGACAAAGCCGGCTGGCGTTATGGTTTTGTGGCACTCAAAGAAAACGGCAAACGGGTATATTCTGACCTGTTCTGTAATGCCAACGACACAGCGCATTTTGTGGTTCCCGACAGCTGTTCCATGTTTTGGATGGTAGTGAGCGGGGCTCCCACTACGCACTGGCGTCACGCCTGGGACGACGACGACAGCAACGACGAGCAATGGCCTTACAAAGTAAAATTTGAGCAGACCAATCTCTACGGGCAATACGATTTTCCCGAAGATTACCAGCGCTACGACACCACCTTGTATTACCAAGTGGAATTGCCCTACTCTTCCAGTGCTTACCTGGCAACTTCGTTAAGTATCAACATCGATCCGGTTTGCATGGCCCTGGGGCTGACCGGAACTCAACTCAAAACGGAACTGGGCAATAAGCTCAAGTTCGTTGGCTTTCACGCCAACGGCACTTATACTACCACTCCCACGGCCAATGGCGACGGGCATTGGTTCTCGGCTGCCGGCAACGTAATCAGCTATAACAATACTACCTGTTATCTTTATTCCGAATATCAGAAGGGTAGTTATACCTTCAACATCGGGCAATACCCGGGCCGCTGCACCAAGGGCGCAAAATACACTATACGTCAGGGCTTCCGTTATCAGGCGCCAGACAGCAAGACTTACCAGGTGATGCTGGTATTCAATGTTACAATAATCTGATACAAGTCAAACAGCAATCTGCCTCTTTTTCCCTGCAGCAAGCTCTCATCAGGCTTGCTGCAGTTTTTTTGTTCCTTCTTTTTCGCGCCATTGCATGGGACTGTAGCTTGTTTCCTGCGCAAAGGCCCTGCTGAACACCGAAGGCGAACTGAAACCCGACAAATCGGCAATTTGCGTGATGTTTAAATCGGGACGGGATACCAATAAACGCTGGCTTTCTGCTATACGGTAACGCATTACAACTTTATAGAAAGTCTCGCCGTAACCTTCGTTGAATAAGCGGGATAGGTAGCTGCGGTTCAAGGGTAATATTTCCATCGCGTCTGTCAGCTTAAAGTCTTTACGCAAATAGGGTTTCTCGGTTTGTATCCATTGTTCCAGTATCTCTTTGTATTCCGGCAGTTTATTGCTGAACAAGTAAGTGGAATTCGATCCCTCTTCTATCGCAGTCTGCTCCATTCGGTCATTGTCTGTCAAATTGTTTTCGTTACTCTTCATTAACTCTCTGATTTCTGCTTTTGTTTCGTCCATACCAGCTTTGAAATAATCTTCGGGATAAGGACTCTTCTGAAACAAGACCCGATAAAAACCATAGAGAAAAAATACCAGGAAAAAAATATTATGCATAAGGACGCTGCGGACATTATCGCTAAACACAACAACCTGAGAGGAAAGCGTAAAAACAAAATTGCTGAAAATATAATCTTCCAACCATTTTACATCAATATTTTCCATCGAAGCATAGTTGTTTTCGCACCATTTTTTGTAATTGTTCCGGTAACGGAGCATAATTACCAAACCAAAAACAGGATAAGCAAGTACCAGTAAAGGAATCCATACGCTGAAACTCCAAAACTCACGGCTCAAAACTGCGTGGTTCTCAACTTCGTGTAAGGGCAGCTTCAGTATTTTTACCATAAGCAGATAAATACCCGGAATTAACACGGTGGGCAGAAACAATAATAACGCCCTCCGTAAGTTAAGCCATCCGGGTCTAAAGGCTTCGATGGGATATAAGAGAAACATATAAGCAATCATGCTTCCATACACAAGCATGGGTAGCGACAGAAATTTATATTCCACCACAGCGGCATATCCTGTAGTCAATCCTTTGATGAGTGAAACAAGATTGGTCAGACCTGCCATTAACATCACAACAGCAAACAAAGTGCTTGCACGTCCTCCGTTTTTTCGAGCCATCAGCATAAACGCTCCACCCAAACACAGGCAACTCAGCATCGAAATTATTGACCAGCGAACAGTTCTAAACAAATCCAAAGGGATTTGCATAAAAAAATAATGCCCTGCAGCGGCAAGAATTAAAATAAGACTGTAAATAATAACCCGTTTGTATTCTAAATAGGGTTTTATGCTGTAGTTAATCTGTAAAAATTTATGCGGCATGTCGTTTTTTATTGTTTACAAAGATACAGATTATTCTTTTTTACCGAGGGCAAATTACTTTTTACGATAAGCAAAAAACCAGTTTGCAAGTAGCTTTGGAAGATATGTACTTTTGTAAATCGTTCGTCTGTTTCGCGGGTAGTTTTAATCGGACTTCGGCTCTCCGCAAAATAGATTTTAATATATAGAGGTCCACCAATATAATTCAACAAATGAGAAAGAAAAACTTTTACTTAGTGGTGTTTGTCGCGGTACTGACATTAGGAATGACACTTAGCAGCTGCGAAAAAGAGGGTGGTGCAACAGTGCCCGAATGGGCACAAGGAGAGTGGTATGCGCCCAAATACCCCAGCAATCCCGAACTCGGCTTATGGTTCACACCTACAGCTGTAATCACATCCACTCAAATCAGTTTCTCGGGCACCACACTAGCCTGTATCAGTGCTACAGACAGCGAGGTGGTCTTT
>JAQUTN010000171.1 GCA_028694375.1 Bacteroidales bacterium | reverse complement strand
CAATTCCAGCTTAGGGCAGGTGATATTACCACCAGTTCGGGTCTGATTGTTCGTGTATTCGAAGCCAGAACGCCATACGAAACCTTTATGGAAGGCCTGGATAAACAGGAAGTGATTAATATGCGACTCAAGGCTGAGAAATTTGGCAAATACCCGGGGCTGATGGTAGGTAACATATTTGAGGCAAACAACAATGCCGGAAACTGGGAATAAAAATACAACTGCATCGTTTTCAACTATATCCATCCGGTATACGCCGGGTGGATTTTGTTTTCTGGATAGACCTTCGGAGATTATGTCTGCGGAGGAATTAGAAAGCTACTGCCAAAAAAACAATTTACTATCTAAGTCTTATCACGGGTCCATCATTCTGGAATATGCTTCAAATTTTCTGGTTTTACCCAAAGAACTGGAACCTTCCTTTTATTTTAAGTTTCATTTTCCTGAAATCAGCCGGCCAACTATTCAGGCTTTGATGCTGAGCGACCAAAAACAACAAGTGGTTTTTGAGTTGCCGCAAAAACACAACGATCTTTACCGGAATTACTTCCCGCAAACCCCCTTGCTTTGCCTGCCTTTGTGCTTTGCCGAATTTGTTATAGGCCACAGCTCCAGGCAAACTCACTGCCTGTTTTACTTACATCAGAATCTGCTGATGGTTTTTGCCGCACATGACGGAACACTCAGCTACGCCAACCGTTTTGACATTTTTTCCAATGAAGCGGCAGCGTATTACATTTTGAGCATACAAAAGGTATTCGATACAGGCAGCCGCTGCAGCCTATGCACCGAAAAGGAACCGGCCGAAGCATTGCAGGCGTTGCTTGAGCCTCATTTTGAACAAATCGATACCTATCTTCTGGACAGCGATTTGCGCATTTTTATATCCACACTAAGTGGACAACTTAAGTTATGAGGATTATCAGCGGCACATACAAAGGCAGGCGTTTTGCATTACCCCATACGCTCAAGGCCAGGCCTACGACCGACTTTGCCAAGGAGGCTTTATTTAATATTTTGGACAACCGCCTTAATTACGAGGAGTTGTCGGTACTGGACTTATTTTCGGGAACCGGTAGCATAGGTTTGGAGTTTGTATCCCGCGGAGCAGCTTCGGTTTATTGTATTGAACAGTATAGCCCACACACAAAATTCATCCGTTCGGTCGTCGAAAAACTTGGCGTACAAAATCTCAGATTAATACAGGGAGATGTTTACCAGTACATTCTCAAGCATCCCAGGCTTTTTGATGTGGTTTTTGCCGATGCCCCATATACCGATCCCCGGCTTGTAGAATTGCCCGACCTGATTTTTGAGGCAGGCTTACTCAAGCCGGAAAGTCTGCTGATTGTGGAACATTCAAAAGCACAGCATTTCGACGAACATCCCCATTGGGAAGAAACCCGCGTGTACGGCAGCGTTCACTTTAGTTTCTTTAGTCAAAAAATTTCATAGCCAAAACTTTTTTGTAGGTTTGCAGCCGTAAACAGTCCTCAGCATGACAAAAATACTGACCATTCACCAACAGACCGAATTGGAAAACAGCCTGAACGAATTGCTTTCGGCTTACGAAGTCCGCCAGGTTTTTGTTTTGTGTGACGATAACAGCAAAATACATTGCCTGCCTTTGATCGCCGGTTTTCCCTGCCTTAAAGAGGCTCAACACATTATCGTACCTGCCGGTGACGAGCACAAAAACCTGGAGACCTTGTCTACTGTCTGGTCATTTCTCAGCCGTAAAGGCGGAACCCGTAAATCTCTGCTCATCAACCTGGGTGGAGGCATGCCGTGCGACCTGGGCGGATTTGCAGCTGCCTGCTTCAAAAGAGGCATCGATTTTATAAACATCCCCACCACCCTGCTGGCCTGTGTGGACGCTGCCCTGGGAGGCAAAACCGGCATTAACTTCAACGGCCTGAAAAATGAAATCGGGGCCTTTTATCCGGCCAAGGCTGTACTGATTTACCCGGCCTTTTTTCGCAGTCTCGATCGGAACAATTTATATTCCGGCTACGCGGAAATGCTAAAACACGGGCTATTGTCCTCCCATTCTCATTGGCAACAGGTATTGCACTTCGATCCGACGGCGGCCTCCACCCACGAAAGTGCCGGGCTTATCCTGGATTCTATGTCGGTAAAAGAACGAATCGTTGGTGAGGATCCTTTCGAAAAAGGTCTGCGCAAAGCCCTGAATCTGGGGCATACTATAGGACATGCTTTCGAGAGCCTTTCGCATAAACAACACAAGCCTTTGCTACACGGCCATGCCGTAGCCCTGGGCTTAGTTTGCGAACTTTATCTTTCGCACAAACTGGCCGGCTTCCCGCTGCAGGAACTCAAGGCTTGTGTCGACCGCGTAAAACAAGCCTATTCAGCCTATCCCCTGCAGAAATCAGATTATCCGGCACTGATCGGACTAATGCAACACGACAAAAAGAACCGCGATCAACACATTCGCTTCTGCCTGTTGAAAAATATAGGCGATATCCTGCCGGATGAGACAGCTACGCGGGAACAAATTGAAGCAAGCCTGGATTATTATTGCGAAAGCATGCTTTGAAACCGTCTGCTTATTATAATCCCATCCTACTGTTTTGATTTTTCAAAAAAGAGTTATATTTGAAACCAGTCAAAACCAACTATGAAAAGAGCCCTTCTGTTTTTATTGATCTGCTCCCTGCTCCAGGGTCGGACTGCAGCCACTGAACAACAAAGGGACAGTTTGCTCTCTGTGCTGAGCATACAAAGTGGCACAGACAAAATATACAGCCTGATCAAGATGTCTGATCTTATCGTTTATGCTTCGCCCGAACAAGCTAAGCTCTATGCCGATTCAGCCATGCAACTGGCTGCAGAGATGCAGGAAACAAAACTCAGGTACAAGGCCCTTAAATCCAGAGCTTATGCTCATGGTTATGCGGGTCACATCGTCGCATCCATTGCTGATATGCAGGAAGGGCTTGATTATTATATTTCCATAAAAGACTCGGTCAAAATTGCCGAAGCCTTAAGCGATCTGGGTTATTTGGATCAGGCCCGGGGACTGTACGACAGAGCCTTGGAAAAGTATCAGCAATCTTTGAGTATGCGTGAAAAGATTGCCGACCAAAAGGGCATCGCGTATTCTCTGAACAACATCGGAGCACTCTATTGGCGGCTTGACAAAGTAGATGAAGCCCTGGATTACTATCTTCAGGCCATCCGTTATTTTGAAGAAACAGGCCTAAAAGAAGAAATTGCAGCGACCAAAGGCAATATTGGCGTTATTTATTCCGACCTGGACGATATGGAAAAGGCCTTAGAATATCAACTGGAGGCATTAAAATTAAATCGGGAATTGGGTCACCGGCTTACTGAAACAAAAAATCTGAATAATATAGCCAAAATTTATTTACAAAAAAAGGAAGCTGCCGTTGCAATCAGTTACCTGGAAGAAGCCTTACAAATTCACAAGAGTATAGGGGACAACGAAATGCACCCACTGGTGTTGTATAATCTGGGCATGGCTTATTTAGAAGAAAACCAGTTAGAACCGGCATTGCATTATACGCAGCAGGCG
>JAQUTN010000170.1 GCA_028694375.1 Bacteroidales bacterium | reverse complement strand
TGGTGTTTTTTTCGTTGAGAAAGAAACCTCCTGCAGGATCAAAGCGTATACTGCGAATTCCGGTGGTCACTATTTCGGTATCGAGCAATTCTTTAGCCTTATACAAAGCTACCTCCAGCGTATAAAGTGCCGGATCTTCGAGACTCCATAGCCTGGGTTTCTGAACGCTCAGGTTTTGATCTATACGACTTGATTCTCCGGCTTTGAGTGCTTTCAGGCTGGTACTGCTCTTACGGACTTCCTTGCCCTGGTCATCTCTGAGAATACTAACAACCTGAACATCTGTGCTTTCATCTCCGTCGTTTTTAACATCGATCTGCAGATTTAGTTCTGCTTTGGCGGAACTGACTTTGGTACTGCGCACAAATACACCCCATTGGGGCAGATGTACGGGTGACTTCAAAACCATTCTGACGTGACGGTTGATGCCCGAACCGGTATACCAGCGCGAAGCCGGTTGTATGGAATTGTTTACCCTTACACTCAATTGGTTGTTTCCGCCAAAACGGAGGTGATCACTCATATCGTACGAAAAGCTCACATAACCGTTGGGGCGTTTGCCCAGCAAATGTCCGTTTATATAAACTTCGCTGTTGGCCATAACTCCGTCGAATTCTATAAACACCCGGCGTCCTTCATAAGCAGCCGGCAGCTGAAATTCCTTGCGATACCAGGCGATTCCGGTAGGTAAATAACCTCCTCCCCTGCCGCTGGGATGGTATTTGTTGTACTTGCCTTCTATGCTCCAGTCGTGTGGCAGATCCAGCTGCCGCCAGTCTTGCTGTTCGATAAATACCGAATCTGCCCCGAGCTCGCCTAAGCTAAACTCCCAGTCCTGATCCATGGATATACTGATTCGTTCTGCTTGCAGACTACTGCAGACAACAGCCAGCAACAAGAATCCGAATAATCGCTTTAAATTGTTCATGTTCTGATTTATTTTTGTTGTGTTAGTCGTTTGAATTCTTCTGCCACTATGGCAGCATTCATCTTGGCCCCCAATTCGGAAGTATGAGTATGATCGCCGTAATATAGGGTATTCACAAAATTTTTACCCAAGACGTCGTACTTATCGCTAATCAATTTGTTTAAATCTATAAAATAAGCCCCGACTTGGCTCTCGGCTGCCTGTTGGGCCCAGAGGGCATAAGTCTGGTCGTTACGACCCACTTTGTCGTTCTGCCAAAGGTTGCGGGGTATCAGGCTGCAAACAACAGGAATGGCCTTCTTATCCAGGACATCCCGGATATAACGACGAATATACCAACCGTAAGTATGCACCAGAATGGTATCGCCTGTGCTTTCCATCACGAAAGACTCTGCCTGATCGCCATTGCCTTTGAGGGTGGCCCGGGCCCGGCCACGGTGGGGTTCTCCCCCGTCGTTATGCCCGAATTGTATCAGCACGTAATCGCCTTCTTGCACCACATCAAGCACTCGTTGCCACAAACCCTCTTCAATAAAGGTTCTGCTGCTACGGCCACCCAGAGCATGATTCTCGACCGAAAAAGAATCGGGATGCAAAAAGTCGCCCAAAAAATTGCCCCAGCCCCATTGCCCGTTGCGACCACTGCCGTCAGAATTGCGAACGGTGGAATCGCCGATGGTAAATACTACAGGTCGTCTGCCTTTGCGGCTATGCCCGGGCACCTTAAGTCCGTGATTGTTTTCTATTCTTTCTTCAAATATGGGAGCTGTGGTGTTGAAATGATGAGTATAAAATTGCACCGCAGAATCGTTCATTTTGGGATGGAAGGCCTCCAGCAGCCTCAATACTTCGGCACCGGCCAAAAGGACAGGACCATATCCATGAGCTGCGTAAGCACTCACCGGCCTGTAAGCGTAAAAAGTCGGGTCAAAGCCCATGCCGGTGCCCACGCAAGTGCCCTGAACCATGCCCTCTGCATCCACCTTGGCTGCAACAGCATTCCAGGCCAGCAAAGTAGCCGGGCCGTAGGCCCGGGCATCTACCCAGCCACGATTGATGGCTTTGGCAAAAGCATAACAATAAATGGCCGAAGCCGAAGTTTCCAGATAGGTATCGTTTTTGTCAAGCAACTGATGCCACAAGCCTTCGGGAGACTGCAACGCTGCCAAAGCTTTGATCTGAGCCCTGAGCAATTCCAGTAGATAAGCTCGCTGGAGATGCGATTCCGGCAAAACGTCCAGAATCTCAACCAGCGTCATCAAGGCCCAACCGTTGGCCCTGCCCCAAAAAAAATCGGGATGGCTTTCCATGCCTTCAACCCAGGCATGTCTGAATAAACCCTGTTCTGGCACATACATCTTATCGGCAAAGAGCTTAAACTGAAGGCAGGCCTCGTCGTAATAACGTCGGTCACGGCTGTAAGTACCCATTTGCGCCAGGGCAGGCAGACTCATAAATAAATCATCCAGCCAGACAGAATTGAAAAAGGGGCGATCGCGTGACAAGGTTCCATCGGACAAGCGGGATTGCTTGTGCATGATGTAATCTACATAATTAGTTATTATGGGCTTCAGGTCGGTATCGGGCATAAGCGGAACCGCTTTGATCATGGCAGCGCACATGGAACCACAATCATCCAGAGCTGCAGGTTTCAGCATTTGCCTAAGTTGGCCCTCCACCGGATGACCGGCTTCCATCAGTTTTCTGAAATGTGGTGCCGTTTCGGCAAGAAAGCGGAATCGCTCCAGCGTGTAATTGCTAAAACGATTATCGTTCAGAGCTTGTCCGGCAGACAACATGCCCGCGTAAGTGACTCCCCATTCATAACTAGCCAGACGGAATGCACCCTGCTGTAATCTGTCTTTTTCGTCAATTAGGTTGAAATCGTTCAGGGGCTGTTGAGTTTTGTCGTCCAGCACCTGCATAGGAGTAGCTTTTTCAAGAAAGCCCAGTATTCGCTCCATAACCGACTGAATATCTCCTTGTTGAGGAATACCGTATGCCAGCTTATACTCAGCTTGCAGTAAATGCAAAGGAGTATTGGAATCGTTCTGACCGGCTTTCTGACTTTTAGCCTGAACTTGCAACACCAGGCTCAGCACAGTAATACAACTGATAAAATAAGGCAAAACCTGCCTGTTAATAAAGATTTTTTTCATGGCACTTTCGTTGATGTTTACAAAAATAGTCTATCCACTTCGTAGATATATGCTTAATATGATATTTTATTTGTTAAAACTGAGCCTCCCGGCTGCAATTTTGAGTACTTTTGAACTCACTAAACCCTGTTTATGAAAAGACTTATTCTGTTTTGCACTGTAATATTGATGCTGTCCGGATGCCAAAATCGAAAAGCCGGTCTCTTGTTGACCAGAGAAGCTCCGGACATTTTCCCCGATTATCAGTTTGTACACATTCCCTGGAATATCGCTCCTCTGAATTTTATTATAAATAACCCGGGCAGCAAAGCGATTGTATTAATCGAAGGACCGGACGCAACTCTTCGAATCAGAAGCAGCAAGAAAGTACAATTCCCCCTGCGGAAATGGAAAAAATTCCTGAAAAAAAACCGGGGGAAAACCCTTGAAGTCAAATTGCGTTTAAAACAAGAACAAGACTGGGTGGAATATCTTTCTTTTGAATG
>JAQUTN010000169.1 GCA_028694375.1 Bacteroidales bacterium | reverse complement strand
TGGTGAGCGGACACAACAAAGCCAGAGCCGTACGCCATGCTATCGAAGAGCCCATCAATCACATCTGGACCATCAGCGCCCTGCAAATGCATCCCAAAGGCATCATTGTATGCGACGAAGAAGCCACCGAAGAACTCAAACACGGCACCTACAAGTACTTTAAATACATTGAACGAGACAACCTGGATCCTAAGAGTTTGATTTGAACTTAGTTCAACTACAATAGTGTTATAGAGTACAATTCGTGTTAAGCTAAAAAAGAGCAAGACTTTCGAACATTAAACACAAAGCGGCCGAAAATTGAATCCGGCCGCTTTGTGTTTAAGTATAATTGTAGTTTATGTCTCAGTAAATTATAACCAAACGAAAATACATGGTTTCGGTGGGCGGATCAACTACAAAATCGGAATTGGTAAAAAAGATGTTTACTTTGCCCCGGGAATATTCAAAGTCGACCGTTCTGGTCCACTGAGCTCCGTTCATGTCTTCGTAATGCCTTACGTAGGGCATGATTTGCTGAGCCCCGTTTAAATCGACGTAACAAAATACGGCACCATAATCGTAGACATCGTAATCTATTTCGGGTACGTTGTACGAGCAAGAATAGTAACGGTTTTTACCGTCGTTGTCAACGTATTCCTGCCAGTCGGCAGGCTTAGCTTCCAGTTCTACAAAGGTCCATTCGGTGGTTTCGCGCTCAAATACAGTGGTGTCGCAGGAATAAAAAAAGAGACAGATTATTGCCGGCAGAAAAAATTTTTTCATAGCATTCGTTATTAATCGGTTAAAGCTTGTTCAACGTCCGAAATAAGATCATCAATATGTTCAATTCCAACTGAGAAGCGGATTAAATCGTGCGGAATACCTGCTTCTTTTAGCTGAGCTTCTGTCAATTGTCGGTGGGTATGGCTGGCCGGATGCAGTACACTGCTGCGGGCGTCTGCCACATGGGTAACTATAGCCACCAGACGGAGTCTGTCCATAAAATTAACAGCCTCTGCCCTGCCGCCCTTGAGACCAAAAGTAAGCACGCCACAACTGCCTTTGGGCAGGTATTTAGCGGCCAGATCGTGGTAGCGGTCTCCTGTCAGGTCGGGATAATTCACCCAGGCTACTTTGGGGTGTTTTTGCAGATAACGAGCCATTTCCAGAGCATTGGCACAATGCCTGGGCACACGCAGATGCAAGGTTTCCATCCCCAGGTTTAGCAAAAACGAATTGTGGGGAGAAGGCACTGAACCCAGATCACGCATTAATTGTACCGTAGCTTTGGTGATATAGGCAGCTTTGCCAAAGTTTTTGGTATAAACAAGGCCGTGATAGGAATCGTCGGGAGCTGTCAAACCCGGAAATTTTGCAGCTTGGGCTTCCCAGTCAAAATTTCCGCTGTCCACTACGGCTCCGCCTATGCTGGTGGCATGTCCGTCCATGTATTTACTGGTGGAATGGGTCACGATATCGGCTCCCCATTCAAAAGGCCGGCAATTGACCGGGGTGGCAAAAGTATTGTCGACAATGAGGGGAACACCTTGTTTGTGGGCGATCCGGGCAAACTTTTCAATGTCCAGCACTTTAAGTCCCGTATTGGAAATGGTTTCGCCAAACAGAGCTTTAGTATTGGATTTAAAGGCCCGGGCAATCTCAGCTTCGGAAGCGTCCTGATCGACAAAACTAACCTCAACCCCCTGCTTTTTCATAGTTACTGCAAAGAGATTGTAAGTGCCTCCGTAGATCGAAGTGGCGCTGACCAGGTGGTCGCCGGCCTGACAAATATTGAAAAGGGCATAATGATTGGCTGCCTGGCCCGAAGAAGTCAGCATGGCTGCCACCCCTCCCTCGAGGGCATTTATTTTGGCAGCAACGGCATCGTTTGTGGGGTTTTGCAGGCGGGTGTAGAAATAACCGCTTTCTTCCAAATCGAACAAACGCCCCATCTGCTCACTACTGGCGTATTTAAATGTGGTGCTTTGAACGATGGGTAACACCCGGGGTTCACCGTTGGCAGGTTGCCAGCCGGCTTGCACACAAAGTGTTTCGGGCTTTTGTTTTTTATCCATGTCTGCTTAAATAATTTTTTCGAGCTTATCGAAATTCTTTTGCAATTCTTCGTCGCTCAAACTGTAATTCTCCAGGTCTCCGGCCAGGTAACGGTCGTAAGAGGCCATATCTATCAGTCCGTGACCGCTCAGGTTGAACAAAATGGTTTTTTTAACACCTTCTTCCTTGCACTTGAGGGCTTCGCGTACGGTAGCCGCAATGGCATGAGAAGATTCCGGCGCAGGAATGATGCCTTCGGCTTTGGCAAATAAGAGAGCCGCATCGAAGGCTTCCAATTGTTTAATATCGGTAGCTTCCATGCGTCCCTGACGCAGCAGTTCACTGACAATGGTGCCGGCTCCGTGGTAACGCAGACCTCCGGCGTGAATATTGGCCGGTGCAAAAGTATGGCCCAGGGTATACATGGCGATCAATGGGGTATAGCCGGTTTCGTCGCCAAAATCGTATTGGAAAACGCCTCTGGTCATTTTGGGGCAGGAAGCAGGTTCGGCAGCAATAAAACGGGTTTTGAGCGAATTGTCCTTGAGGCTGTTTTTCATAAAAGGAAAAGAAATGCCCGCAAAATTGGATCCGCCTCCAAAACAAGCGATTACCATATCGGGATATTCACCGGCCATTTCCATTTGCTTCTCGGCCTCCAGACCAATGACGGTCTGATGCAGGAAAACATGATTGAGCACACTGCCCAGCGAATACTTGCAGTTTTCGGTCTGTGTGGCCAGCTCTATGGCTTCTGATATAGCAGTACCCAAACTGCCCTGATAATTGGGATTACGGGTAATGATATCGCGGCCGGCTCTGGTCGACATGGAGGGCGAAGCTACAACCGTTGCCCCGTAACTTTGCATAATGGAACGACGATAAGGCTTTTGTTCGTAGCTGATCTTAACCATATAAACGGCCAGTTCCAGTCCGTAGAGACTGCAGGCGTACGACAAAGCAGCGCCCCACTGACCGGCGCCTGTTTCGGTGGTTATATTGGTCACTCCTTCTTTTTTGCAATAATAGGCCTGAGGGATGGCGGTATTGAGTTTGTGCGAGCCCACCGGGCTGACGCTTTCGTTCTTGAAGTAGATATGAGCAGGCGTATCCAGGGCTTTTTCCAGACCATAGGCTCTGACCAGAGGAGTTGAGCGATAGTATTTGTATACATCACGTACTTCTTCGGGTATATCAATGAATCTGTCTGTTTGATTAAGTTCCAGATGGGAGGCTTCTTTAGAGAAAATGGGATACAAATCTTCTTCTTTGAGAGGTTGTTTGGTCCCGGGATGCAACATAGGCATGGGTTTCACTTTCATGTCTGCTACAATATTGTACCACTGCCGGGGCAACTGTTCCTCTTGCAGAATAAAACGCTTGGTCTTGCTCATAAAATTCAGAATAATAAAGTATTAGAAAATAACAAACCGCTGATGTCTCGCTCTTAAGAACACCTTTTCATCGTTATCGCGGCCTTAAAAAGACTCAAAAAGTCGCGACAAAGTAAAGAAAAATAATTTGCATTAGGTATATTTGACCGAAAAATAATGC
>JAQUTN010000168.1 GCA_028694375.1 Bacteroidales bacterium | reverse complement strand
GGTCTTCGTCGTCAACCACGATGATGATTTCTCCCCGGCGTATGGCTTCTACAGCCTCATCTATACTGTTTAGTTTTATTCTTTCGTTCATAATACTTCTTTTTTAAAGCAATTCTGAAAACATAACGCAAATAGCGATAAGTGAATTTTATATTAAATATCCTTTTGAAAAAATAGAGGTAAGAATCCAAATTAAAAATAGCAGAGTCGTTGGCCGATTTATAGGTGAGAAAAATACCCAGGGGCAATAAAGCTGCAGTACTCAGGAACATGCCATAAAAAGCCTCCCAGGAACCGTTACGGACCAATTTCTGGCCGGCTGCATCTATCATGTAATATGCAATGAACAAGACCACCGAAACAACGGCAGGCATGCCTATGCCGCCCTTGCGAATAATAGCTCCCAGAGGGGCACCGATAAAAAAGAAAACCAGGCAGGCAACAGACAGAGCATAGCGACGGTAATATTCTATACCGCTGCGTCGAAATTGATAATGTTCCCTGGATAAGGCAATTTCCTGGTATTCAAATTCCGATTTGATCGTGTTGATTTTTTTCAAGGCCTTGTCCAAAACAATATCAGCCTGTGCTTTGCTCAGAGTCAGGAACAAACTATCGATATCGGGATTGAAAAGCGGTGTTTCTGTGGCTCGTGCAATGGAATCTCTGCTGATAAGCTCACGCTTGTTTTCGACATTTCTGCCCATAAAATGCTTTTCGGTGTATTGAATTTTCTTTTTGATTTTTGTGCTGTCCAGCAAGCTGCCAACAGAATCTATAATCTGCCTGAGTTCGTCGTTCTTTTTGCTCAGATGCGAGGATTGAAACTGCGACTCATCGATACGATTGAAATTATTGTCAAAAGGAACGATTATTTCTTTTTCCCGGAAGCTTTCCCTACGATAGGGAATATCTCTGGTGCCGGCCTGTTGTTTATCAAAATTGCTGAAGCCTTCGCCGTGATATAAGGTCAAAACCAGGTTTAATTTATCTTCGGTAAGACGCAAAAAGCCCGAATCGGCCAGGGTAACTGCCGCATTGTCAAAACCCTGACTGAAATCGTAAATCATGATGTCTTTGAGCATTTTCTTTTTGGTGTCTTTTTCCTTGACATAAATGGTCATGCCGTCAATATCGGAATAAAAGGCTCCCTGAGGAATGGATAAAGCCGGCGATTTTTGTTGCATGGAAACCGTCAGCGATTGCAACTTAATTTGAACCACCGGCAGGACTTTATCCTGAAAAACAAAAGAAAAGGCCGACAGCAAGACCATCAGCACTATCAGAGGCCGCATGATGGTGTAAAGTGAAATGCCGGCCGATTTCATGGATAAGAGCTCCAGCTTTTCACCAAAGTTGCCAAAAGTCATCAAGGCAGCCAGCAAAACAGCCAAAGGCAGCGACAAGGGAACCATAGTGGCCGATGCATAGAGCAAAAATTCCAGGTAGGCAGTCCATTCTATGCCTTTGCCAATAATATATTCTGCCACTCTCCACACCAATTGCATCACCAAAATGAAATTGCTGATGAAGAAAGTCATTAAAAAGATTGGGATAAAACTTTGCAGGACAAAGAGATGTAACCTTTTTATTCCAAACATATACCGACTTTGTTTAAGCCTGTAAAGGTAATCTAAAAAATCGAGTCAGGCACAGCAAAACAGGAATTATGCACGAGATTACATGCCGGAGCGCCTCATCAGTTTTTCAATCTCGGAATTCCAAAGATTGACAGAGTCTTCCTGATCTTCGGGTTCTGCATAATCAGTGACCCAAAGAGAAATATTACCTGTCATTTCAGAATGTTGAATGCTGAATTCGAAAAAACTGTCTGCCGGTTCGTCCATCCAGCGATAGCGAATGGATTCTCCCTGCACCACAGAAAGTACTTCGGCCTGCTCGCGAATTTTACCCCACTGAAAAGTATAAATTGAACCTTCTGACTGTACATTGTCTGCAAACCATTCCGACAGACCATTTGGCGTGCTTATCAGTTTCCACAACACCTGGACAGATCCTTTCTTAAGAATGTATTCTATCCTGAAAGCTTCTTTCATTACGAGCGTTTTTTTGAATTTTGCCGAAAGTACATATTTTTTCTGAATAATTAGCCACAACAGAAGGATAAATTCCGGATACTTTTCAAAAAGTTCGGGATTTTTTTTGTTCCCGTATTTGGTTGAATAAACTAAAAGTTCTACCTTTGCCGCGCTTTTGCGCAAGCAGAGGGCGAGATAGCTCAGCTGGTTAGAGCGCATGATTCATAATCATGAGGTCCCCGGTTCAATCCCGGGTCTCGCTACAAAAAAAGAGGGCAATACACCAGCCCTCTTTTTTTGTTTTGGATTTTGAGCAATCCAACTTATCGACATGCCCGGCTTAGGGCGTTATCGCTATTTCTTTTGTCCATGTAGGTTCCGGGGCGTCGTTCTCGTAAACGAATACGTTTATCTTATTCAAATTAGTATCGCCCGAAGAAGTGCTGGTTGTATCACTCGGAGAAGCATCATTACTTGCCTGATATCGAAATCGTATTTTGAAATCAATCTCCCCGGTTCTGACAGAAGTAAACAGGCGTGATTTCTCTGTTGCGTTCCAGTCCGAACGTTCCCAGCCGGTATTATTCTGCAGTGCAGGGTAGGCCCAGTTATCGCCACAGATCTTCACCTTGAGACTTGTTCCTTCGGGCAATACAGCTTTCATGGAATAGTCTCCGGCCTCGTACCGGGTTTTTTCTCTATCGAGGATGTTCAAACCGTGCTGACCTGCTGCAGGATACTCAATGTACCGGGTGAACACAAAGTCCGTGTTTTCGGTAAAAGCCTTTACATACTTTTCAAAGTCGGCTATGGATACATCCATGTCTAAGACCTCGTACCGATCTTCCAGATGTTGACGAATCTCCTCCAACTTGAGGAATCTGGCATTATCGATCAGCATTGAGCCCAAAGTCGGGTTGTCCAAAAGGCCGTCTTCCCGTAGGTCCGTGCTTATATTCGCCAATAGTTCGGATAATTCAGAAACAGACAGATTTCCCTGAAGAATCACGGAAACCGCCAGCAGAATAGCGTTATCATCCCCCTGTTTTGTGATGTCCAACAGTTCTGAGGTCGAAACATCTTCTTTATCGATTTCGAAAAGGGACAAAATTTCGCTCTGTGATTGGCTTTTGGCTTCAGAAAAACTCAGGCCGTTAGCGATAAGGTGTTTGACTCGATTTCTTTCCAGGTGAGTGAGTACATTAACATTTAGACTGTTTGTATCGGACAAATCGGATAAAGCATACAAGGTCAGTTGAGCAGTGGCATTTTCATCTGTCACCTCATTGTAGTAGAAGCCGTCCGCTTCTAATTCGACATAAGGGGAAATCAATGTCACATTCAACAATTCAAAGGTCCCCTTGTTATCGGTAATTTGGGTAGAAAAATTCCTCCCCGTCGGTACCCATTCTTCAGAAAACTCCGAAACACTAATGGACGTTCCATTCAGAAAGGGTCCTTTTTGAACGTAGCCCCCAATCGTCTGCATGTTCAATGCCGGCATATCCCTCTCTTGTTCCTGTGAGCAGGAACAAAATAAAAGGATAAGGGCTATGAA
>JAQUTN010000167.1 GCA_028694375.1 Bacteroidales bacterium | reverse complement strand
AACGTTCCGCGGCCTTTCATCTTCCCTTTAAACTCAATACTAAACCCCGGTTCAGACAATTTACGGCGATATTAAGTGTTGAAAAAATGAAACAACTGGCCAAAACAAAACAGGTAAACATCACTGTCTATCTGGTCGCTGTTTACCTTTTTGTTTTACAGGAAATTTTTGAAGGTTTGCCACCGGCCGCTAAACGCAGACAAAAAAAATGCCTGCGCATTCAGGTTCCTATAAACTTACGTACAATCTTACCCTCGAAAAGCCTGAGAAATTTCAGCTTGTTTTTGATGCCCGAAATCGATCTGCGCCTGGGTCAATACACTTTTGATGAAATATTAAAAACAGTTTACCATCAAATGCAGTTGGAAAGCGACGAAAAATTAATTTCCAAAAATATTGCCCGCAACGTGGGCAGCGAAAAGAAAATTTACATTCGGGCTATTCCTCTGTTTATTAAAAGTGCCGTATTACGAATGAAATATTATTCGCTGGGCACCCGCCAATACAGCGGAGTCATCACCAACATGGGCATGGTCAGGCTGCCGGAGGAAACGGCGGCTTTGATTGATCATTTTATTGCCATTCCTCCGCCACCCAATAAATTATTAAAGATCAATTGCGGAATAATAGGTTTTGACGATAAGTTGGTGTTAAGCTTTGGGAATGTCACCAAATCGAGGCTGTTTGAAGAAAAATTCCTGGCTTTTCTGAAAACACAGGACCTGAGTATAGAAAATGGTAAAACCTAAACTGAACCAAAACAAGAACAAGAACAAGAACGCCTTATGATTATATGCCCTTTTTGCGGAGTAGAACTCCAGGACAATGCCAATTATTGTTCGCTTTGCGGCGAGCCGGTAAGCAAGGATATCCATCTTAAACCCGATCATTTAAATGTGGAGAGCAGACGCGAGAGAGAACAGGCGAAATACAAAAATTTAAGTCGTTGGCAACAACGGAAAATATTTTTGGAAATAGCCGGCCTGATTCTTTGCTCGGGTGTTTTGATTACTACTACAATTAATTTGTTGCACGATCGTGCCCTGACCTGGTCCGTCATTGTGATGGCAGCAGCTTTGGTACTTTTTATCAATTTTACGCTTATACTGTTTTATTACCGCAAAAGAACCCGGCTCTTTTTTTTGAGTTATTTCAGTTCTGTGGCTTTTATTTTGTTGATAAATAGTACAACCGGCCACAACATCAAGCTGTTGCAATGGAGTATTCCGGCCCTGTTCCTGGCGGCCTACCTGATTGTATTCACCTTAATTTTACTGATACGAATAATGAAACATAAAGGGCTGAACCTGATCGCTTTTTCCATTGTCTCCGGCGGCTTACTGTGTATAGGTATCGAAGCAGGCATCAGCCTTTATACCTATCACTCTATTTATCTGAATTGGAGTCTTATTGTAATGACTGCGGCCCTTTTTGTTTCTGCCCTTTTGTTTTATTTACACGGCCGTTTAAAAAAACTGAGCGATCTTAAGCGCTTTTTTCATATATGATTCAGCACAAAATGCTTATTTTTGCACAATTAATGTAAGAACAGTACTGATTATGACCAAACCACGCTATGTGATCTTTGATTTTGACGGCACGCTGGTTAATACTACCGATTTGGCCCTGAGTATTTACAACCGGGTGGCGGCCAATTATCGCTGCAAGCCCATTCCTCCCGAGGATAAGCATTTGTTGTTTTCGAGCAAACTCAAAGAACTCATGGATCGTTTCAAGGTAAATTCTTTCAAGTTATTTTTATTGCAATTCCGTATCAGAAAGGAATTACGAAAACACATAGAAGATTTCGAGCCCATAGCCCATATAGAAACTGCGTTGACTCAACTCAAAGAGGCCGGCTATAAATGTGGAATTCTTACTTCGAATGCCAAAAAAAACGTCGAACATTTTCTGGACATCAAAAGTCTGTCGGGCTTATTCGATTTTGTATATCAGAGCAAGCATTTCTTTGGCAAAGACCTGGCTCTGCATCAATTAATCAAACGCGAGAGCCTGAGTCTGGAACAAGTGGTTTATGTAGGTGACGAAATCCGCGATATGCTGGCTTCCAAAAAAGCCGGTATTCCTATGGTGGCTGTAAGCTGGGGTTTTACTCCCCCTGATATTTTTGAAGGGAAACATCCCGACAAACTGGCACATACGCCGGCTGAACTCAAGACTTGTATAGATGAACTTTTTCAGTTTAGATAATTTTTATCACTTTTAATATACAGCATGCCCGAAACAACTGAATTAAACAAGCACAATAAAGCAGAGTACCCTCCCATGCACACGGCGGAGCACATACTGAACCAGACTATGGTACGGATGTTCGGCTGTCCCCGCTCGATGAACGCTCATATCGAGCGCAAAAAATCAAAATGCGACTATCTTTTGCCCCGGGCTCCTTTGCCCGAAGAAGTGACAGAAATTGAACTCAGAGTCAACCAGGTCATTGCACAAAACCTGCCGGTGAGCATCGAAATTTCCAGCCTGGAAGAAGCCTCCAAAGTGGCTGATCTGAGCAAGTTACCAGAGAATGCCCCCTCTACTATCCGCCTGGTTCGGGTGGGCGATTACGACACCTGTGCCTGCATAGGAGATCACGTAGAAAACACCTCGCAAATAGGCCAATTCAGAATACTTAGCCACGATTACGACGACGGACGCTGGCGACTGAGATTCCGTTTGGAAAATTCTCCTTATGGGAACGATTGAAGTCAGTCTGACGGCACTGGGCCTGGCCATGGATTGTTTTGCGGTTTCCATTGCCTGTGGTTTGGTGATGAAGAAATTCCAATTCCTGCCGGCTTTCAGAATTGCTTTCCTTTTTGGGCTCTTTCAGGCTTTGATGCCCCTGCTGGGCTGGCTGATGGGAGCACAATTCGAAAAATACATCAGGCATCTTGATCACTGGATTGCTTTTGCCCTGCTGGCCTTCCTGGGAGGACGCATGATTTATGTGGATATATGTAAACGAAAAAAGAAAAAAATACCCAAACTCATTAATCCCTACAAAAACCGCGTGGTGCTTAGCCTGGCGGTAGCCACCAGCATAGATGCCCTGGCCGTGGGTTTGTCTTTTTCGCTGTTGGAAATCGGTTTGTATCAAACAGTACTTATAATCGGTCTGGTCTCATTTGTCTTATCCTGGCTGGGCATTTTGCTGGCTCTGCGCTACGGCAACAGATTCAGGATAAGAGCAGAACTGATAGGCGGAATCATCCTGATTGCAATAGGAAGCAAGATTCTGATGGAACATTTGATTATGCATTCGCTGCAGGGATAGCAAAAATTCCTTACATTTGCGGATCAGACCCGTTCTGAAGAGAATTAATCAATTATCCAGCTATATGAACGAACAAATCAGGCAAATTGCCGAACGTATGAGGGGTTTGCGCGATGCCCTCGACCTGACCGGCAGTCAGGCAGCTCAGGCTTGCGAACTCAGCCTGGCGGAATACGAAAAATACGAAAGCGGCCAGGCCGACATTCCCATGAGCGTGTTATGCAAACTGGCGGCTGCTTTTAAAGTAGAAATTTCAGCTCTTATCACGGGCGACGAACCCTATATGAGTTCCTATTTTCTTACCCGCAAAGA
>JAQUTN010000166.1 GCA_028694375.1 Bacteroidales bacterium | reverse complement strand
AAGTTTTATGCCTGAAAATGCTTTTATTCATATAATTTCCAAAGCTGACTAAATTCGGGCGCGAAATTACAACTAATTTTCCAACCATTGAACGAATAAATAAATTTTTCTGTATTTATTTTTACTTTTGCTTTTACAGGCTGAATATCAGGTTTTAAAAAGAAAGAATTCCGATATTTACACTTATTAACACTCCGAATGGATTAATACAACTTTTCTTGTCTACTTTTGTTTAACTTTTTCATTAGAGGAAAAAGAGTGGTTATTATATTTAAGTATTACTCAATTTAGTTAGATTATGAAAAAAATTATTTTAGTGCTAGCTGTTTGCCTTATGGGCTTCACAGCTACTTTTGCACAAAACAAAGCCATTGGTATTCGTGGTGGTTACGGATTTGAAGTTACTTATCAGCAACCCATTGGCGATGCCAACCGACTGGAAGCCGATCTTGGTTTAGGAGCTTTCAACGGCTTGAACCTTGCTGCCATTTATCAATGGGTATGGAGTCTTGAATCAATCGGACTGCCCGAAGGTTTTAAATGGTATGCAGGCCCCGGAGCCGACCTTTACCTCGGATTAGGCAATAATAGCGCATTCCCCGGAATTTCGGCAGGCGTAGGCGGACAGATTGGTATTGAATATTCATTCGCCGAAATACCCCTCCAACTCTCCATCGACTACCGTCCCATGTGGATGTTTGGTAATTTCGGATATTACAACGGCTATGCCGGAGCTATCCGCTATATTTTCTAATCATCGTTACGCAATTATATGCACGGCAGTTGTCCTTCAACAGACAACTGCCGTTTTGTTTTGTACCCCGGCCTTAAAGCTTTTAGCCCTACACCAAATGTTTACATAGTACAACAATTGCAATAAATTTATAAATTTAAATACTATGTATTGCATAGTACTATTAACTAAATATATCTTTGCCCCAATTTTGCATTTTAGTCTGTCGATGGCATGATCCACTTAGAAAAACTCAACAAAACTTATCCCGGGGTACAACCTCTGCACGTATTGAAAGACATTGACCTTCGTATAGACCAGGGAGAATATGTGTCCGTCATGGGAGCCTCCGGTTCGGGCAAATCAACTTTATTAAATGTATTGGGCATACTGGACGATTACGATACAGGCAGGTATATGCTGGACGGAAAATTAATTGCCGGTCTGAGCGAAAAAAAGGCAGCGGTCTATCGTAACAAAATGATTGGTTTTGTCTTTCAGTCGTTTAATCTTATTTCCTTCAAGAATGCGATGGAAAACGTAGCCTTGCCTTTGTTTTATAAAGGTGTTGCCCGCAAGAAACGTAATCAGCTGGCCCTGGAATACCTCGAAAAGGTCGGCTTGAAAGAATGGTGGCACCACTACCCTAACGAGTTATCGGGCGGCCAGAAACAACGCATTTCCATTGCCCGGGCTTTGATCTCTCAGCCCCGTATTATTTTGGCCGACGAGCCAACCGGTGCCCTTGACAGCCACACCACCGACGAAGTTATACAATTGCTCTCGGAGGTTAACGCCGAAGGAATAACCATGATCGTGGTTACTCATGAAAAATCGGTGGCCGAACGAACCAAACGCATTATACATCTCAAAGATGGTTATATTGAATCAGATACTATCAATGTGCCCAGTCTGGCTGCCTGCAGTAAATAGCTCCCTTTATGAAGTTTCTTGAGTTTGATACCATTACCGAAATTTTCAGCACCATGCGACAGAGCAAGCTGAGAACTTTCCTGACGGGTTTCTCGGTGGCTTGGGGTATTTTTATGCTTATCGTGCTGCTTGGTTCGGGCAAAGGTTTGCAAAATGGCGTCAGTTCCAACTTTAGCAATAATGCGGTTAATATGGTGAATGTCTGGCCCAGACGTACCAATATGCCCTATAAAGGCTTCAAGGCTTACCGTCGCCTGCGTTTCAAAGATCAGGATATGGAAATGCTCAAAAATCATTTTCCTCAAATTGATAAAGCATCGGGTATAATTTCTCTTTACGGCAGAACCGTCAGCTACGGCAAAGAATACGGCAATTACAGCATCGAAGGGGTAATGCCCGACTACAAAGACATCAGAATACTCAGCATCGAAGCGGGCAATGGCCGGTTTATAAATACCGTGGATATGTTGGAGGAGCGCAAGGTGGCTGTGATCAACCAAAAAATTGCCGAAAATCTTTTCCGGGGAGAAAAGCCCTTGGGCAAATACATCCAAATAGGAGGTATAGCCTTTATGGTAGTGGGCGTTGAAACAAAAACTTCGAACGACGAAAACGGCTATTGCTATATCCCCCACTCGACGGCACAAACCATTTACAACAAAAAGGGCTATACCGATGAATTTTATTTTACAGTTACCGGCATGGACAGCCCCGAAGCCAACGAAGCATTCACCATTGCTTTGCGTAAAACCCTCGCCAGATCTTTGATAGTTCATCCCGACGACACAGCAGCCATCGGAGTGTGGAATATGGCAGAAAATTACGTTCAGACCATGCGCATTTTTTCAACCATACAATTATTTGTCCTCATCATCGGCTTGTGTACCTTGGTAGCAGGCATAGTCGGAGTAGGCAACATTATGGTTATTACTGTAAAAGAAAGGACCCGCGAGTTTGGAATTAAAAAAGCCATTGGAGCCAGTCCGGCCAATATCCTGAATGCGGTTCTGGTCGAATCTGTAATGATCACCAGTGTTTTCGGTTATATAGGTATGATTTTAGGTATTGGATTGCTCGAAATACTTAGCCTGATAATGGGGAATGCAACAGGTGCAGGCGGAGCCGATAGCCCCAAAGTTTTCTTAAATCCTTCGGTCGATTTGACGACTGTGATAATTGCCACCGGCATACTGATAGTATCCGGTTTATTGGCCGGCTATTTTCCGGCCAAAAAGGCCGTGAATATTAAACCGGTAGAAGCCATGCGCGCTGATTAAGACTTAGTATTATGTTTGATTTAGATAAATGGCACGAAATCTGGATAACCATTAGCCGGAACAAACTTAGGAGCTTACTGACGGCATTTGGAGTCTTCTGGGGCATCTTGATGCTCACTTTGTTGCTGGGAGTCAGCAATGGCCTGAGCAACGGCATGAAAAGCAATATTCAGGGCATCGCCACCAATTCCTGCTTTTTCTTTTCAAATTTGACCTCAGAATCCTATGCCGGTTTCAAAAAAGGGCGTCGCTGGGATATCCGGCTGTCGGACATTGCCCTAATTCGTTCTAAGGTCGAAGGCGTCAGCGATGTGGCTCCAATAGTTTTTGGCGGCAGAGGTACCGATAATGTGATGTACGGAGATAAACTGGGCAGTTTCAATGTCAGGGGGAACGGCCCTGAACTGGTTCGGATTGAAGAACAGAATATGCTCTACGGCAGGTACATAAACGAAATAGACATTAACCAAAAACGCAAAGTTTGTGTTATAGGTAAAAATGTTTATTCCGCTTTTTTCAAAGACGGCACCAATCCCTGTGGGCTGTTGATTCGCTGTAATGGACAGTATTACAGAATTGTCGGTGTAACCAAAGGGGTATCAAACAATATTTCGCTGGGCGGACGCAGTGACGATATGGTGGTATTGCCCATTACAACAATGCAACAATTATATAACCAGGGGGATGTGGTC
>JAQUTN010000165.1 GCA_028694375.1 Bacteroidales bacterium | reverse complement strand
GCAAGAAAGTACAATTCCCCCTGCGGAAATGGAAAAAATTCCTGAAAAAAAACCGGGGGAAAACCCTTGAAGTCAAATTGCGTTTAAAACAAGAACAAGACTGGGTGGAATATCTTTCTTTTGAATGGTATGTCACGCGAGAGGCCATCGATCCTTTTTTGATGTATCAGCGTATACAGCCCACCCCGACGGTTTGGGCCAATCAGGGCATTTATCAGCGCAATCTGGAAAACTTCGACGAAGACTGCCTGCTCGACAACAGTTTTACCGATGCCGACGGCCTGAATTCTTTTGCCTTTAACGCTGGTAATCCAAATCAACTTATCTTTCATAAACGTAAACCCTCGGCTCAGACTTATCTGATGATCAACGGAGAAAAAACAGAGCTCAGTCAGCAAAGTTTCAGCCGGATGGCCTATCCTTCCTGGCATCCTTCCGGCAAATTTGTGGCCTTTGCCGTTAATCATTCCGATCTGCCCTTTTATGGAAACATCGGCTTACCTGCACAGGTATACAATCCTGTTTCTGATATTTTGGTTTACGATCTTGTAAACAAACAGTTAATCACCGGCCCAGAGTTGATCTCCAAAGATAATTACGAGACTTTTCCGGCTTTTTCGGCCGATGGCAAAAGCCTGTATTTTTGTACGGCAGCCAATACCGAAGCGACTCAAAAAGGGGATATTAGCTACGATCTATGCCGTCTGGACTTTGACCCCGAAGACAGACGCTTTGGCAACCGGGTAGATACCTTGGTCAGGGCAGAGCGTATCGGCAGAAGCGTATCCTTTCCTAAGCCCTCTCCCGACGGACGCTTTATCCTGCTGACTCTGCATTCCGGAGGCCGCTTTAACCTCTGGGGACAGGACAGCGATTTGTTTTATTATCTGCTGCAGGACGAACTGCACGGGGTAAAATCCTGTTACGCAAGCAACAGCAAATACGCTGAAGATTATGCCTCCTGGTCCTCCAACGGAGCCTGGTTTGTCTTTGGCAGCCGCAGGCTGAACGGATTAAGTTCTCAATTGTATCTTAGCTACATAGACGAAAAAGAACGACCTCGCAAAGCGGTATTGTTGCCTAATAAAGATCCGGGCTCTTACCTGAACCCGGATCAAATCTCCTGTCATCTTCCGGAACTCCTGCTCCAGGAAACAAAGACTATGGAATAATACTACTCCTCTGTTATTACCAGCACATTGAAGGACTGGGGCTTGACCATAAATTCAAACTCGGATCCTGTCAGCAGGAAACGGGCTTCACCCGGCACAATATTGAAGGGTTCATCCAGAGTATTAACCACATTCAGGTCATTGGCCTGCATCATAAGCCATTTGGCCTCGGGATTGAATTTCTTCAGGCCGGACAATTCAATTTTCATACGCTGCATTTGATTGCTGCTGTTGCCAATCTTGAGTATGATTTCTTTCTTATCCTCGTCCCTGACGGCACTGGCATACAAACCGTTTTGTCCGCTAAGGGCATCCCTGCCGCTGGCAGCTCGCAAAACTTCGGTACCCTTGTACAGGCTGTACAATTGCTGCACATACCAGTTGGGAGTTCTGACACTACGTAAATTGTCGAACCAGATTAAATCGGGATTCCATTGCCAGGCATCCACATGCGCAAACAAGGGAGCATAGGTGGCCAGCCTGACCACATCAGCATTGCGTTCCAATCCTGTCATAAAACAAGCTTCGGACAAGGCAGCGCGAAAATTATTGGCCTTGCCCCTGGGATGGTCGTGCGAGGCGTATTCGCCGGCAAAAACTTTAGGTCCTTTGCGGTCGTACTTATCGTAACGGGCAGCATTGGCAAAAAACCAATTTGGATCTTTGTAATAATGCTCATCAACCAGATCTACTTTGAGACGTTTCATTTCGGGCCATAAATAGTCGAATTGTTCGCCTTCGGCAGAGGGGCCTGAGCTGCCAATAATCTGAATGTCGGGATATGACAGACGTATTGCGTTTACAAAGACTTCGAGTCTCTCGGGAAATTCGGGGCCCCATTGTTCGTTACCAATACCCAGGTATTTCATATTGAAGGGTTCGGGATGACCCATGTCTGCTCTTAATTTACCCCACTCACTTTCAACCGGACCGTTGGCAAATTCAATCAGGTCAAGGGCATCCTGCACATAAGGATTGATTTCCTCTACAGGCACATGAGCGCTCATATTGTTGTTCTGAAACTGGCAGGCCAGACCCACACTCAACACGGGAAGCGCTTCTGCACCCATATCTTCGGCCAGCTGGAAAAATTCAAAAAAGCCCAGGCCGTAGGATTGGAAATAATCCGGAAAGAAACGATGGGTAAAGGTATAGTGCCAGCGGTTTTCGTTCAGAGGGCGATTCTCGACCGGTCCTACCGAATTTTTCCAATTGTAACGGGTTTCCAGATCGGTGCCTTCTACTATGCACCCTCCGGGGAAACGGAAAACACCGGGTTTAAGATCGGCCAATGCCTGAGCCAGGTCTTTGCGTAAGCCGTTTTCCCTGTCCATCCAGGTGTCTATGGGAAAAAGAGAAATATGCTCCAGGTCAAGTGCGCCCTGGCTGCGGGAATCAAGGAAAATGCGTAACAGAGCCTTGGGTTCAGTCCTGGAGGCCGTGATTTCCACCTGATATTTTTGCCATTCTTTGGAATTGATGCTCAGGTTTCTTCTGTCCATCACATTGTTTTGGGCATCAACGAACTCAACGCGTATGGTCTGATCTCTCCCTTCTATCGATCTGGCCCATACCGAAAAACGATAGGTGCTGCCTTCTTTCAATCCTATACCACGAAAACCTTCGTTTTCGAGTCCGGTATGTTTGTGGGCATGCCCCGAGGGGGATAAACGCACATAATGAGGATTGCGCTCAAAAGGAGCCTCTATGGTCCTTAACTCTACTTTGCCAAAGGTTTTCCAGCCCATGAGATTTTGAGGAAACTCAAAAGAACGGTTTTTGATCAGTTCGGCATATAAGCCTCCGTCTGCTCCAAAGTTGATGTCTTCGAAGAAAATGCCGTACATATCGGGATTGATGTCGGAAACTGTCCTGTTGGTTTGCACTTTCCACTCAAGTGGGGCATTTTGGGCTTGCAGTCCGGACAAGAACGACGTAACAGCCACTATTAATAAGATTTTTTTCATAAAAGAATTATTAAATGAATTATACAATTATTACACATAGACAAAGATAAAACTATTTTTTAATTTTTAATGGAATCAAGCGGGGAACTTGTATCAATCCCGAAGGCTGAACAGGCCAGACGTCAAAAGTGATGGGTTTGTAAAACACACTCACCAGATTGATGTCTTTGAAGATACGCCAATTAATGCCTCTACGGTCGTAATCTGCAATAAGGTTGGCCGGCATGTTGGTAACGGCAATTTCGATGCTGTTTTTCCTGCCTGGCAACAAATAATCACCCAGTCTGATTTCGTAAGGCACACACCAAACCAGGCCTGCATCCTTACCGTTTACTCGTATGCGGGCGCTTTCGGCCAAAGAACCAAAATCCAGCAGCCAATCGTCGGCATCCACTTTGGGTAGTTTAAACTCCAGTTTGTAGATTCCGGTACCGGCATAAGTGTTGGCTCCTTCTACCTGGAGTTCTGTCCAGGCTAAGGGCTGGTCTTTCATTATAAATTGTCCGGGAATAAGAGGCTG
>JAQUTN010000030.1 GCA_028694375.1 Bacteroidales bacterium | reverse complement strand
ATTGGAGCCTCTGACATGCACCCAGCGGTCGCTGAAGTCAATTTTGACACCATCAATATCGGTAATATTCTCGGCCGCAAAGCGTTCTTTGAGTGTGGCAAAAATCCGGGGCAAACTCAGGCCGGGACTTAAATCCAGGCGTTGTTTGTCCATGAAATAGCTGGGCAATGCCGCCCGCAGCTCGGATACCTTTTGCTGCTTGTGCGCCAAATGCGAAAGGAACAAGGCAATGCCCACCAGGGCATCTCTGCCGTAATGCGAGTCGGGATAAATCACTCCTCCGTTGCCTTCGCCCCCTATAACGGCATGGACAGCTTTCATTTGGGCAACCACGTTCAATTCTCCCACGGCAGCAGCGAAATACTTGCCGCCGTGCTTTTGGGTCACATCTCGCAGGGCACGGCTTGAGCTTAGGTTGGAAACAGTATTGCCGGGCGTACGGCTCAGAATGTAATCGGCCACGGCAACCAGGGTATATTCTTCGCCAAACATGGAGCCGTCTTCGCAAATAATAGCCAGGCGATCCACGTCGGGATCTACAACGAAGCCCACATCGGCGCCGCCCCGGCTGAGCAGGGAAGAAATCTCTCCCAGGTGTTGGGGCAAGGGTTCGGGATTGTGCGGAAAATAACCGTCGGGCGTGCAATTCAGTTCAATTATATCCTGTACACCCAAGGCCCTGAGCAGAGGAGGCAAAACCAGGCCGCCCACCGAATTGACACAATCGATAGCCACCCGGAATCCGGCTTTGTAAATGGCTTCCACGTCCACCAAAGGCAGAGCGAGTACAGCTTCAATATGTTTTTGGGTATAGTCTTCGCGATAGAGTTTGCCCAATTGGTCTACCCCGGCAAATTCCAGCTCGTTGCTGTCGGCTTGCTCACAGACAAAACGCCCGGCAGCCGCGTCCAGAAATTCACCCTCCTGATTGAGAAGTTTCAGGGCATTCCATTGTTTGGGATTGTGGCTGGCTGTGAGGATAATGCCTCCGTCGGCCCCGGACATCTGTACCGCCAGCTCGGTGGTGGGAGTGGTGGCCAGGCCGATATCGATCACATCGAATCCCATTCCCATCAGGGTGCCGGAGACCAGTTGAAAAAGCATTTCACCCGAAATACGGGCATCGCGTCCTACTACAATCTTTCCGGATTGTCTGTCGGAATGCTGACGTATCCAGCGTGCATAAGCGGCTGTGAAACGGACAATATTAAAGGGATTCAGACTGTTGTCCGGCTCTCCGCCTATCACACCCCTTATGCCCGAAATAGACTTAATTAATTGATTCATAATTTTTTACTTCCAAAAAGTATATCTAAGCTCGTAATACCTCGCCAACATATTATTGCCGGCCGAATAATAGGGCATACCAATGCTGGCCGGTGCGATGATCATCACGTGCCCCAGATCGCCGACGTAGTTCAGAGGTTCGTGCCAGGCTTTGCAATCGCCCCAGAAATAAGTGCTGGAAGTGGTACCGGTAGATACAGTATTGAAATAAATTTCTATAGGATCGGTAGCGTAGTTCATATTAGTGTAGGTGGTGTCGCCTTCCATGGAACGTTCTGTGTAACGAAGACAAACCAGGGTGTTGTTGGCTGTGTTTCCGGCCTGTAAGCCGGTATCTACCACGTGGAGATACAGTCCGCTTTCGCTCAGGTAAAACAATTTACGACCTTCGCCGTCTTCCCAGGGCACTTGAGAGGGAACTGAATCGATCACCAGAAATTCGTTGTCGTCCATAAATTCACGTATGCTTTCCTGCTCGGCTTCCAATTGTTCGGCATAAGTAATGACATCCTTATTACAGGAGATTAATAACACTGACACAGCCAGGAAAAAACAGGGAAAAATGCGATATTTCATACTAAATCTGTTGAATAAGAGTACAAAGGTAGCTTTTTTAAACATCATTCTATTCGCTGCTTTCTGTTTTTTTATCTTCGGGTTCAGTACTCAAGTCCGCCGGCATCTCTCCCGATGCTGTGCTTTCGTCTTTCTGAGCACCCAGGTACTTAGGCAAAGCTTCTTTGATTATTTGCAGAGCCTCAGCCAGGCTGCCCCTGAAAGTGGCACCGGAGGCATTGGTGTGGCCACCCCCCCGAAAGAGATCTGCAGCTATTTTTGTGGTAGACAGATCGCCCTCTGAACGCAGGGAAATTCTGATTTCGTCTTCTTCGCGCAAAAACACCGAAAAGCGTACATTGCTCATATTGAGCGGCAGGTTGACAAAACCTTCGGTATCGCCGGCCTGATGTTCAAAACGATCCAATTCTTCGCGGCTCAGTGTTATGATGGCTGTCTGAAACTCAGGCAAAACCTCCATTTTTTCGTAGAGCACATAGCCCATAAGGCGCATACGGCTTTCGGTATAAGTCCCGTAGACTTTTTTATAAATCTCGTCTTTGTCGATGCCTTTTAAAATCAATTGATTTATTATCAGGTACATCTCTTCGGACTGAGAGTTGTAGGTAAAGGCTCCGGTATCGGTCATCATTCCGGTGTATATGCAAACAGCGCAATCTTTGCTCAGCTTTTCGAAAGCTCCTACTCTGCAAATGTAGCGGAACACCAACTCACTGGTCGAAGCTATTTGGGGCAAGCGAATTTCCAGATGACCAAGAGGCTTTTCCTGATGGTTGTGGTGATCTATCAACACTTTGTGCACCGTCAACTGACTGATAAAAGAGGCCATGGCACCAACTCTTTCGAGGCTGTTGAGATCCAAAAACATAATCAATTCAGCCTGACCAAGCAGACTGCGCGCAATTTCGGGATTCTGATTATATACCACTATAGAAGCGGCACCGGGCATCCATTGCAAAAACGAAGGAATCTCATCGGGTATCAGTACATTGACCCGCTTGCCCTCTCCACTCAAATAGTCGTACATGGCCAGAGCTGAACCCAGGGCATCTCCGTCGGGATGCTCGTGAGTAATCAGCACGATATTGTTGCATTTTTGCAGCAATCGATGTGCCTTCTGAATTAAATCCTCGTCAATTATCTTTGATATCATAGTTTTAACCGGAAAATTGCTTATACAGTGTAGATATGAGCTTGTTGAGGGCGTAAATATACCGCTTATTTTTGAACAGATAAAACAGCAGGGCCAAAAGCAGATAACAAATCAGCACATCGGGTTTCGAAGGCCAAAGTTCGGTAGCTAGCGAACCGGGCAACTTTTCAATAAAAGCACTGCTGCTACAAAAAAAACCGGCCAGTGCATTAACCGGCCAGACCAGAACCTCGCTCAACCAGGGAACAGGACTCAAAAGAATAAAACCGAAACAGAGATAAAACAAGAAGGTAGCTAAAGGAACCAACAAAAGATTACCCAACAAAAAATACTGCGGAAATTGGTTAAAATAATAAATGGAAAGAGGAGCAGTTCCAAGCTGTGCGACCAGAGACAACAATAAGGTATCGCGATAAATCCTTACAATTTTGTCTTTTATACCTTTTCCCGCAGCAGGAGCCGGCCGCTCTGTAATTACACCCAGATAAAACCCGGCTTCGGGCAATAACAACATAATCGAAGCCACGGCCACAAAACTTAGCTGAAAACTGACATCCATCAAATAGCCCGGATTGACAATTAAGAGTACAAAAGCCGCGAAAGCCAACAAGTTCCAGCTGTTTGAACGCCTTCCCAGACAGAGCCCCAAAGCAGAAACACTGCACATCAGCACAGCCCTGAGCACCGAAGCAGACATGCCGGTAACAAAAGCATACACCCAAAGCAGAGCAACGAGCAGGCTTTGTTTAAAGAAAAGGCCGGCACGACTTGGTTTGATAAAAAACAACAACTTACCGAGCAGCAAAAACAAAATGGAAACATGCATTCCGCTTACGGCCAGAATATGGGCCACGCCTGCCGACGAAAAAGCCTGCCTTTGCTCTGCCTCCATCTGGTCTTTGCTCCCCAAAACCAGTGCCGAAACCAAAGCAAGCGGCCCCTCATCCAGGCCGGCCTGCCTAAAACGCCCGACGAGGCAATCGCGCAAAGCATCGACTTTTGCACGAAGGCTGAGTTGCCTGCTCTGCAGTTGCCAGGCTCTTGCCGGAACAAAAGCACCCGCGCAAAAGCCTTTGTTCAATAAGTATCGTTCGTAACTAAATTCCATGGGCCGGCTGCGCCGGCTGTAAGGCGACATGGTAGTCTGAACCCTGATTCGGTTACCGGCTCTCAAGGCCAGGGCCTGGCTGTCTTTGGCCAGGTAAAGCACACAACGTTTGTTTTTCCAGCAGACCGGCTCGGTGAATATCACCCGGACCTGACATTGCAGACTATTAGGCTTGATTTGGGGAGTGGACAAAATTTCGAATTCGGCACGCAGGTAATAACTTTCGAGCTGCGGACAGGCTCTTTGCTGCTGTCTGCCCTGAAAAAGTGCAGAGCCTAAACTGAACCAGCACATAAAAAACAAAAAACCGGGCAATTTGCGTAAACGCCAGGCCAGGCCGGCTTTAGGAACGAACAGCCGCAAAAAAACTGCCGGCATCAACAGTATCAGGGAAAACAACAAGCCGGGTAAAAACTCAAATGGCGCAAGGATCATTCCTGAAATAAGAGGAATAACAATGCGCAGAAAAGGGGCTTGCTGAAAAATAAAAGAATTCATGCCGCAAAATAGTATCTACGGCAAAGGTAATTATTTATTAATATTACGGAAACCTTTACTCAGCCTTTTTGATCTGTTCTATTATGGCCTGAGGCCGGGCTGATTTGAAAATAAAACTGCCCGATACCAACACATCTGCTCCGGCACGATACAAAGCTCCGGCGTTGTCAAGGCTGACACCACCGTCTATCTGTATTAGCGCGGGACTCTTGCAATCGGCAATCATTTGTTTGAGCTTCGTTATTTTGGCGTAAGTCTGTTCTATAAATACCTGACCCCCGAAACCGGGATTGACCGACATCAGCAATACCAGATCCAGATCGGGCAATATATCTTCCAACACCGAGACCGGCGTATGCGGGTTGAGTGTGACACCTGCTTTCATACCGGCCTGATGGATTTCGCCTATGACACGGTGCAAATGCGTACAAGCCTCGTAGTGTACATTCATCATATAGGCACCCAGGGCCTGAACCTGAGGAATAAACTTTTGAGGCTCCACTATCATAAGATGCACGTCCAAAGGCTTGGTACAAACCCGGGCAACGGCCTCCATCACAGGGAAACCAAAGGAGATGTTTGGCACAAATACGCCATCCATCACATCGAGATGCAGCCAGTCGGCCTGACTTTCATTAATCATCTTAAGATCTGCCTCCAGACGGGCAAAATCGGCAGACAGCAAAGAAGGAGCAACCAAACGCATGGTGGAAATAGTTACGATATACAGGCCTTCATTACAAGGTCTTGTTTTAATTTAAACTTAATTCGGGTTTACCCGGTATTGTTAATTCATTGTTGGGGTAAACTCTGGCAAATATACGTAAAAAATCCAGGGTGGAAGCTTTGGGTTCAATCAGAAATACTGATTTTTTTTTCACTGAGGATGGAGTTTGTGGTGTAGAAATTTTTTCCATAGGCAAGATTAAAAAAAAAGCGTTTACTTTATAACGAGGATTTTTGTTCCATCGTATAAAGCAAACGACTTTTTTTTTACCCGGCGGCAACTATTGTTTTACCGGACTGATTATATGATACTTAAACAGCCAGCTCGAGGTCTTTTCCTTCGGCCATCCGACGCATATTCAACACGGCATAGCGCATACGGCCCAATGCGGTATTGATACTGACCCCGGTCTGGTCGGCAATTTCCTTGAAACTCAGGTTTTTGTAATAGCGCAACACTACCACTTCTTTTTGGCTGTCGGGCAGCATTCGCACCAGATTGCTGACATCTTTCATTACCTGAGTTCTTACCAGCTTGTCTTCGATGTTCTCATCCGAAAACTTTGGATTGTTGAACAAGTCGATATCTTCGAATTCATCGTTCGAAACAGTGTTCTCGTTGCGTTCTCTTCGAAAAATATCGATGATCAGATTGTGTGCGATACGGGTAACCCAGGCATAAAACCTGCCGTTATCCACATAACGGCCCTGCTTGATGGTTACTATCACCTTCATAAAGGTTTCCTGAAATACATCTTCGGCCAAATCCCTGTTACGGACAATCAGCAGGATATAGGTATATACTCTGCTCTTGTGGCGATTCAATAAAATATCAAAAGCTTGGTTGTCACCATTTGCAAACCTCTTGACCAATACTTCATCGGTCATCTGTTGGTATGTTTCCATCTCTCTTTTTTAATGTGTTCAAAAGAGTAGTATTGGATCTATAGGCAAATGGTTTTAATGGTTAATGCTGCAAATGAAAGGCGAAATTTTTTAATCTCCAAATTTTTGGGCTTTTTTTTATGCTTAGAGCAAAATAAAGTCTTTAATACCGGGCCTTCCTCTTAGAAAATCGGAGGCAGACATGGCTTTTTTGCCTGCAGGCTGAAACAATTCCCAGTGCACAAAACCGTCGGGCACCGAAGTTTTGAGGTAGTTTTTTTCATCACTTAGCAATAATCCGCTTTTCAGAGTATGCTTTTGAGCCTCAAAAGCAACCTGATACACTTTTACCGTTTGAATGCTGCTGTCTGGTTTTTGCCAGGCTGTCCAGGCAGCCGGATGCGGAGACAGGCCACGAACGAAATTATAAAGTTCCGCTCCGGGCCGCATCCAGTCGATGCGAGTATTGTCTTTATGCAATTTGGGCGCTGCTTTCAAAGCTTCTGCCGCTTTGATGAATTGCTCCTGGTCCTGCGGACGGCTTAGCCCGCTCAGCAATAAATCAAGGGTACGCAGCACCATGGGGCCCGAAAGCTCCATCAAACGGGAATAAACAGATCCACCTGTTTCGTCCGGGCCGATAGCTATCTTTTCCTGCAACAGAATGCGACCGGTGTCCATTTGACGATCGAGCAAAAAAGTAGTCAGACCGGTTTGTTTTTCGCCGTTTATAACAGCCCATTGTATGGGAGCGGCTCCCCGATACTGAGGCAAAAGAGAAGCATGCAAGTTAAAAGTCCCCATAGGAGGCATTGCCCAGACAGCTTCGGGTAACATTCGAAAAGCCACAACAATCTGAAGATCGGCAGCATAAGAACGCAATTCTTCCAAAAAAACGGGATCTTTCAGATTGTCGGGTTGCAGCACCGGCAACGAAAGAGACTGAGCCAGTTGTTTCACCGGCGAAGCCTGCGTTTTCAGACCACGCCCCATGGCTTTATCGGGCATACTGATCACGGCCACCACCTTGTAATTGTTGTCAATCAGTGCTTGCAAGGGAGCTGCCGCAAATTCCGGCGTGCCCATATATACTATCCTCAGCTCTTGTTTTTGCATAGTTATTCGTCGGAAAAATGCACCAACACCTTACGATAGGAGTTGAAAATTTTGGATTTGGACACAAAACCCACATAATGCTTGTTATCGTCCTTAACCGGGAGATTCCAGGCGTTGGTATCGTCAAATATTTTCATCACTGTTTCCATGGAATCAGTGATGTTCAGCACGGCAGGTGGCGAAATCATCAGCTTACGCACTTTGAATCGCCCGTACAATTCCTGGCGAAACATAATGTTCCTGATATCGTCCAGCAAAACAATGCCAAGGAGTACCCCATGTTTATCTGTAACAGGAAACATATTGCGTTTGGCTTTGGAAATTACCTTAACCAGGTCGCCCAGTGTCATTTCGGGACTCAATACTTCAAAATCTTTTTCGATTAAGTTTTCGACCCTCATCAAGGTCAGCACAGACTTATCCTTATGATGGGTAAGCAACTCTCCCTTCTGGGCCAACCGCATGGAATATATACTGTGTTTCTCGAACAGAAAAATAGTCATAAACGAAACCGAAGCCACTATCATCAAAGGTAAAAACAAATCATAGCCTCCGGTGAGTTCCGCAATAAGGAACATCCCTGTCAGTGGAGCATGCATAACGCCCGACATTAGCCCGGCCATTCCCATCAGGGCAAAATTACCCGGCGATACACTGCTTATACCCAAATAATTGAGTGCCGTACCCACCAGAAAACCCGTAAAACTTCCTACAAAAAGGCTGGGAGCAAAGACCCCACCCACTCCTCCGGCCCCATTGGTCGAAGCCGAAGCAAACACCTTGAATATGATTATAAGCAACAAATACAGAGCCAGCCAGCCGAAATGCTGTTGAACCCCGTAAAAAATACTGTTGTGGGTCAATTCGGTCAGATTGCCGTTGATTAGCGATTCTATGCTTTCGTAACCTTCGCCGTATAAAGGAGGAAAAATAAAGATGAGCAAGCCTAGGGCGCAAGCCCCCAATACTATTTTGAACCAAGGGTTTTTAATTTTTTTGTACCAACCTTCAACTGTGTTCATTCCCCGTATAAGATAGAGGGATACAAGGCCGCAAAATATACCCAGGACTATTACCCAGGGAATATTGATCATCTCAAAAGCCTGGGCTCCGGCAAAAGAAATAGCCACTCCGGTTCCCGACATAAAATAAGCCAGAGTGGCCGCTGTCACCGAAGAAATGAGCAGAGGCATGATGGAGGCCACCGTAAAATCGAGCATCAACACCTCTATGGTAAACAACAGCCCGGCGATGGGTGCCTTGAAAATGCCGGCAATAGCTCCTGCTGATCCACAACCGATTAATATCATCAGGGTTTTGTGGTTCATTTTAAAGAAACTCCCCAAATTTGATCCTATGGCAGCTCCCGTCAGTACTATGGGTGCTTCGGCTCCTACAGAACCGCCAAAACCTATGGTAATGGAACTTGAAATCATCGAAGTCCAGGTATTATGTCGCTTGATTCTGCCCTGACGACGCGAAATCGCGTGAAGAATTTTGGTTACTCCGTGTCCTATGTCGTCTCTGACCAAATAGCGGACAAAAAGGGCTGTCAAAAAGATACCCAGAGCCGGATACAACAGATAGAAATAATTGGCATGATCAACCGCCGATCCCGATGAAACCCAGACATGTATCTGGTGGATAAGGGTTTTCAGCAACAGGGCCGCCAGCGATGTCAGCAGCCCTACAATAAAGCTTAGAATTAAAATAAAGTTGGATTCTTTGATGTGTTTCTCCCTCCAAAGAATCATCTTGATATACCAATCTTTTTCGCTCATTTAGGGAAAATTCGTCCCGGCAAAGGACATCATTTTTATTCATATCTGCAAGATGATTTCTGTTTTAACTGCTTTTTGTGTAAGTTTGCCCTTCATTAAAAAGACCAGAAACCACCTCTATACTTTTAAAGGTATAATCCAATAAGAAAGCTCATGAGTACACACAAAAACACATTTACTCTTATCCTCGCCGCATGTTTGTTTGTCGGTACTGCCTGGGCGGCAAATCCTGCCCGTATCAAGTTTAATTTCAATCCATCCTGGCTACTCCATGTTGGAGATCTGCCCGGAGCTCAGGAAATCGAATTTGACGACAGTGAATGGGAAACAGTCCAGCTGCCGGCAGCCTTCAACGAAGACGAAGCTTTTGACAAACCCATCCACGAATTGACCGACACTATTGTTTGGTATCGCAAACATTTCAACATACCCTCTACCTACAAAAATCAAAAAGTATTTATTGAATTCGAAGGCCTCCGTCAGGCCGCCGACATCTGGATAAACGGCCACCAAATAGGGCTGCACGAAAACGGTGTGATGGCTTTCGGCCTTGACCTGACAGATTATTTGGTATTTGGGAAAAAAGAAAATGTGATTGCCCTCAGAATAGACAACGACTGGAATTACAAAGAAAAGGCTACCGGCACAGGTTTTCAATGGAACAACAACAACTTCAATGTTAATTACGGAGGCCTTACCAAAAACGTTGTGCTCCACATTTGCGGCAAACTCTACCAAACACTCCCCCTCTACAGTCATCTGGGAACCCTGGGCACTTATGTCTACGCCACGGATATCAATGTCAGAGAGAAGACAGCCGTACTAAACGTGGAATCCGAAGTGAAAAACGAACTAAGCAAGGCGCAAAGCTTCTATATGAAAGTGATTGTACGTGATAACGATCGCAATATGATCAGGGAGTTCAGCTCCGAAGAAATCACTCTTCAACCGGGCGAAAGCCGCATCATAAAAGCGGCCGGCAACTTAAAAGCCTTGAAATTCTGGAGCTGGGGTTACGGTTATCTTTACAATGTAACCACTTCGCTGGTGAGCGGTAAAAAAACGCTGGATCTGGTCAGAACCCAAACAGGAATACGCAAAACCACTTTCCGCAACGGTATGTTTTATCTCAACGACAGAGTGCTACACCTCAAAGGCTACGCTCAACGCACCAGCAACGAATGGCCTGGGGTGGGCATGTCGGTACCACCCTGGCTGAGCGACTTCAGTAACAGCCTGATGGAAAGAGGTAACGCCAATCTGGTACGCTGGATGCACGTCACCCCCTGGAAACAGGATGTGGAATCCTGCGACCGCGTAGGCCTGCTGCAAGCCATGCCCGCAGGCGATGCCGAAAAAGACGCAGAGGGACGTTCCTGGGAATTGCGCAAAGAACTGATGCGCGATGCCATCATCTACAACCGCAACAACCCCAGTGTTATTTTTTACGAATGCGGCAACGAATCCATCAGCGAGCAACACATGGCCGAAATGAAAGAAATACGTGATCTTTACAATCCTCACGGCGGCAGAGCCATAGGATCGCGCGAAATGCTCGACAGCAAAGAGGCAGAATACGGCGGTGAAATGCTCTATATCAACAAAAGTGCCGACATCCCGAAGTTTGCTCACGAATATTGCCGCGACGAAGGACTGCGCAAGTACTGGGACAATTATTCTTATCCTTACCATCGCAACGGAGAAGGACCTCTGTATAAAAACGAAGATGCTTCGGCCTACAATCGCAACCAGGATTCCTTTGCCGAAGAAGCCATACGCCGCTGGCACGAATTCTGGGTACATCGTCCGGGAACAGGCAGACGAGTCAGTGCCGGAGGCGTCAACATTGTATTTTCTGATACCAACACCCATTTCCGGGGAGCCGAAAACTATCGCCGCAGTGGCGAAGTGGATGCCATGCGCATAGAAAAAGACGCTTACTTCGCTCATAAAATCATGTGGGAGGGCTGGGTTGATCTGGAAGGCAACAATTACAGCAATCATATTGTGGGCCATTGGAATTATGAACCGGGCACTGTGAAAGACGTGCTTGTGGTTTCCAATGCTGCAGCCGTTGAATTGTTTGTGAACGGTAAAAACCTGGGCTTTGGAGAGCGTCAATACAATTTTTTGTTCAAATTCAAAGATGTAGCCTTCGAAGCCGGCACCATCAGAGCCCTGAGTTACAACAGCCGGGGGGAATTGGCCGGTGAACCTGCCGAAATCAAGACTACAGAGCCGGCCTCTGCCCTGCGCCTGAAGTACTGGCAACACCCCAAAGGCTTTCATGCAGACGGAGCGGATATGGTACTGATCCAGGTCGAAGTCGTTGACCGCAACGGCCTGCGCTGCCCTCTGGCCAATGACCTGATTCATTTCGATATTGAAGGCCCGGCCGAATACAGAGGAGGTATAGCCCAGGGAGAGGACAACTACATTCTTTCGCCCGAACTACCTGTTGAATGTGGAGTGAACCGTATTTTGATAAGATCTGCCACCGAAGCCGGCAAAATTGTGGTCAGGGCAAGTGCAGAAGGACTCCGTGCAGACTCTCTTGTACTCAACAGTCTGGAAGTTCCCGTACAAGATGGCCTGAGCAGCTATTTTGCCAAAGACGAACTGATTCCCTATTTGTGGCGGGGAGCCACGCCGGGCTATGCGTCTTTTGTAATGTCCAGGCTACCGCTAAGCATACAATCAGCTAGCGCCGGCAGCAATCCCGAAAAAGCAGCCGCAAGCTTTGACGACAACGAACTGAGCCAATGGGAGGCCCGCGGACCGGCCGAAGAGCTCTGGATTAATTACACCTTTTCACGCAGTGCGGTACTGACCGAAGCCTGCCTGAAACTAGGCAATTTCAGAAATACCAGTTACCACCTGAGAATTCTCTCAGAGCAAAACGAAGTGCTCTGGGAAGGGCATACAGAAAAAACGCTGGGTTATGTCAATCTAAGCCTCAATCCGGCGGCGCTAACCCGCAATGTCCGTATTGAATGCCTCAGCGACAGCGACAATGCCCGCCTGAGCATTATTGAAGCAGAATTTTATTCTCAAAGCCCGGCTCAGGGCAGATAATCGGGATAAATATGTTGCATGGAAGCCCAGAGGCTGTTGCGGGCCTGAGGGTTGAGTTTTTCCATCGATTGTATGAGTTTGCGTATTTCGGGCCGGTAAGAGCTTTTTTCGTAAGGGCATTGCTTCAACAAAGAGGGGTACTGACGCAGTTCTGCCCATTGTTCCAGTTCCTGCTCCGAAATCAGGCAAAGAGGGCGAATAAGTGTTTGCTCAAACTTGTCCATACGCAGCAATGGCGGCATACTTTGGATGGAACCCTGAAAAAACATATTCATCAACAAGCTCTCCAGAATATCGTCCCGGTGATGGCCCAGGGCAATTTTGTTGCAAGCCTCTGATTTAGCTGTTTCGAACAAAAGTTTACGCCTGTGCCAGGAACACAAAAAGCAGGGCGATTTGCGTTTGTCGGAGGAAGCATCAAATTGCGTTTCTCTCAGTAAAAAAGGAAGGCCAAATTCCCGGCAATGTTGCTCCAGCAGCCTAATATCTCCCTGATAGGGAATGTTTTTCATAACCACATGTACGGCTATGGCACGAAAACGAGGTCGGAAAATCTTCATTCTCCTGCCCAGCAATTCCACCAGGGCCAGGGAATCTTTGCCTCCCGAAAGGCCAATCAACACCTGGTCATCGTCTTGAATAAGAGAATACTTGTCGATGGCTTGCTTTAAGCGAAGATCCAAGGTCTTTATTAATTTCTGAGCAGGGTCAGGAAAGGACATAGACAATATTTTTTGCAAAAATACTGCCTGCCACCGAATAATCCGTTTTATATTTTGTATTTTTGTAACAGATTAATCCCTGTCATGAAAAACCTGTTTTTCATATTCTTCCTTTTTACTGTAACTCTGTCGGCCCAAACCCTGACAGAAGCAAGAACTTTGTTTACTGAAGGGGAGTATGAACAAGCCCTGCCGGTTTTCGAACGGGAACTCAAACGCAAACCCAAAGACGCGAACCTCAACTACTGGTACGGAGCCTGCCTTTACCATACAGGCAATCAAACTGCTGCCCTGCCCTACCTGATAAACGGCGAAAAAAGCAAAATTCCCATGGCCAGCCTGCTGTTGGCAGACTATTATCATAATCAATACCAGTTTGACAGAAGTACCGGGCACCTCGATAAATACATCGCTTTTGGCTTAAGCGCCCATTCATCGAAAGTGGCCCGCATGCTCAAGTCTTCCGAAAAAGCAAAACAAATGCTTAAGGCCGTCGAGGATGTCGTTTTCATTGACAGCCTGCTGGTTCCAACAGATTCGGTGTTCGAAAACATTAAATTGCATACGGTTAACGGGGCAATTCTTCCCCTCAGACAACTTTTTGCCGATCAGGGAGATTCTTTGAGTATTGCCTACATTACGGAGCGTAAAGACCGTATTTTTTACGACGACACTACGGCCGAAAACGGCTGGGATATTTTCAGCCTTAATCGTATGATGAACGACTGGGAAAAAATCGACCTGGTCAAAAACATCAATCAGGAAAGCAACGAACGCTTCCCCTATGTGCTCAACGACGGCATTACCATTTATTTTGCCTCGGACGGTTACAACTCTATAGGCGGCTACGACCTCTTCGTGAGCCGTTATCACTTTGCCTCCGAATCCTTTTTTACTCCCGAGCCCTTACCTATGCCTTTCAATTCTGTCTACAACGACTATTTCTATATCGTTGACGAATACGTCGGCAGAGGTTTTTTGGTTTCAGACCGCTATGCCGGCAAAGACAGTGTTGTAATCTACACTTTCTTACCAGGGAGCATTCGTAAGATTCTCAGTGATAAAACGGAGCAGGAAATACTCGATTATGCCCGCCTTACTTCCATCGCACTCACACAAGAGGGCACTAACACAGATTCTGTCAATAAGGTACTGGAAGAACGCTATCAGTACGAAAACAAGTTGGAATTGCAAGATATTCACACTACCGACAGCGAACAACTCAGTTTCTTTGTCCGCGACGAGCTTGTTTATCAAAACGAAAACGAATTCAAGAGCGAAGAAGCCAGGCAGGCCTATCTTCAATATTTACGGATGAAAGCCCGCTTCAACAGCTTAAATGCTCAGCTCGAAGCTGATCGGCTCAAGTTTACAGGCAAAGACAATCCGGAACAACAGGAATTGACTTCCAGGATTTTGAATGCAGAGTGGGCTTTGCTTTTTTTGGAACGGGATATACCTCTCAAGGAATACGAAATAAGACGATTGGAGTTGGAAAAAATTGATCCTTTAAATTATTAAATACTATGGATATTGCTCTTGTCATTGGCCTGATTGTACTAGGTATCTTTTTTATGATCCTCGAGATTTTCTTTCTTCCCGGTATTTCTGTCGCCGTCATCGGAGGCCTGGCCTGCCTGATTGCAGGCATAGTGCTTGCCTACACCAATCTTGGGTCTTTGGCGGGCAATATCACCCTGATTATATCGGCAGTGGCCATGGCAGCTGCTTTTGTCTGGTTTATTCGCTCAAGAACGCTCAAAAAAATGTCTCTCGAAACCAACATCGATTCCAAAATAGCTGCCCATCAGGGCGTAGAAGTAAAAGTCGGCGACAAGGGGCATTGTATTTCCCGCCTGGCTCCGACAGGTAAAATCGCGATTGATGGCAAGATGCTCGAAGGCCGCAGCGAAAACGAAATCCTGGATGCCGGAACACCGGTGGTGGTAACGGCTATTTCCGATATGAACGTGATCGTCAGAAAAGACGAAGGCGATGCATCCTGAAAACTAAAACAATGAATATTCACTTTTAAATTATAAAATTATGACAACAGGAATTAGTCTGCTTATTTTGATTCCGGTAATCGTTCTGGTGATTATCTTCTTTTATTACGTGCCGTTTTTCCTCTGGTTATCGGCCAAAGTCTCCGGAGTGAACATCTCTCTGATCCAATTGTTTTTGATGCGGATACGTAAAGTTCCTCCCACGATTATTGTAAACGCCATGATAGAGGGACACAAAGCCGGCCTCAGGGATTTGCGTCGCGACGACATGGAAGCACATTACCTGGCCGGAGGTCACGTGCAACAAGTGGTACATGCATTGGTGTCGGCATCCAAGGCTAATATCGACCTTAGTTTTCAGATGGCCACAGCCATAGACCTGGCCGGCCGCGATGTTTTTACCGCTGTGCAAATGTCGGTAAATCCAAAAGTTATTGACACTCCTCCGGTGGCTGCCGTTGCCAAAGACGGTATACAGCTCATTGCCAAAGCCAGGGTTACCGTGCGGGCCAACATCAAGCAATTGGTGGGTGGTGCCGGCGAAGACACTATTCTGGCCCGTGTTGGCGAAGGTATAGTATCGTCTATCGGTTCATCCGACAGCCATAAATTGGTACTCGAAAATCCCGATTCCATTTCCAAAGTGGTGCTCCGTAAAGGTCTGGATGCCGGTACCGCTTTCGAGATTCTCTCCATCGATATCGCCGACATTGATATAGGCAAAAACATCGGTGCCGAACTGCAAATGGATCAGGCTCAGGCCGATAAAAACATTGCTCAGGCCAAAGCCGAAGAAAGACGTGCCATGGCTGTTGCCCTGGAGCAGGAAATGAAAGCCAAGGCTCAGGAAGCCAGGGCCAAAGTCATCGAAGCCGAGGCCGAAGTACCCAAAGCCATGGCCGAAGCCTTCCGCAGCGGCAATCTGGGTATAATGGATTACTACCGGATGAAAAATATCGAATCGGATACCAACATGAGGGAATCCATTGCCAAACCTCCGACGCCTAAAAAATAGCGTCCTGTACAACTCAGTTTAACCGGTCTCTAAGCAGAGACATAAACTTCATTGCCATGAGTTTGCATTTCCTCGAATCAGAGCTGATTATTAACGAGGATGGGAGCATCTTTCATCTTCATCTCAAACCTGAACAGCTGGCCGAACGGATCATACTGGTGGGTGATCCTGATCGTGTTGGCCTGGTGGCTTCCAAGTTTGATATTGTGGAATGCCGGGTACGGAATCGCGAATTCTACAGCGTTACCGGCTCCTATTACGGTAAAAGAATGACTGTGTTATCTACCGGTATAGGTACCGATAACATCGACATTGTCATGAATGAACTTGATGCACTGGCCAACATAAATTTTGAGAACAGAACCGAAAAAGCGGAGATAAAAAGCCTTAGTATAGTCAGAATAGGCACCACCGGCGGTTTACAGGAAGATTTACCGCCGGGCACTTTCCTGATTTCCGAAAAATCCATTGGTTTGGACGGCCTGCTCAATTTTTACGCCGGCCGCAACAAAGTTTCCGACTTGAAATTCGAAAAGGCTTTTTGCAATCATACCGCTTATCTTGAACAATGGGCTCAGCCTTATGTCGTTTCTGCCGACCCGGAACTGCTTACCCGCATAGGACAACAGGATATGATTCGGGGGGTGACTGTCACAGCCAACGGTTTTTACGGACCTCAGGAAAGAGAACTCCGCTTAAAACTGGCCCTGCCCGGATTTAGCGATAGCCTGCGTACTTTTCGCTACGGCTCATACCGCATTACCAACTACGAAATGGAAAGTGCCGGAGTAGCCGGCCTGGCTGCCCTGATGGGGCACAAAGCCATGACGGTTTGCCTGGTCATCGTGAATCGTTTTCTGAAAGGATCCGAAACCAATTACAAAGACCGCATGTCTGAACTGATAACTTTAGTGCTCGACCGCTTATAAGACCTATGAACCAAGATACGATCTGTGCCATCTCCAGTCCGCCGGGTTCGGGAGGAATTGCTATTATCAGACTTTCCGGTCCCACAGCCATTGCGTTTGCCGACAAACTGTTTGTCCCCGGTAAAAACGGCTGCCCTGTATCTGAACAGGCAAGTCATAGTTGTCAATACGGACAGCTGATGGACGAGGATACAGAGAAGGTGCTTGATTACGTACTGCTTAGCATATTCCGGGGGCCGAACTCTTTTACTGGCGAAGACACGGTGGAGTTTTCCTGTCACGGTTCCCTCTATATTCAACAAAGGTTGATTCAACTTTTAATTCAATTGGGCTGTCGTCAGGCAGGGCCCGGAGAATTTACCCAACGGGCTTTTCTGAACGGGAAAATGGATCTTTCGCAGGCAGAAGCTGTGGCCGATCTGATTGCAGCGGCTACTCCGTCGGCAAATCAATTGGCGCTGAAACAGCTGCGAGGAGGTTTTTCTCA
>JAQUTN010000164.1 GCA_028694375.1 Bacteroidales bacterium | reverse complement strand
GGCGGTTAAATTGCTTTGCAGGTTGGTCTCGTTAAATTCAAGTTGCTGGTTTTCCTGGTATTCAAATTCCAGACTTTGCCTGACATTGAGCAGGCTGCTTGTGTAAGAGGAGCCAAATACCGGCCTACGGGATTGAATTTGAAATTCAGCCTTATGAACGTTATTATCTCTGTTTTGGATAATAAACAAAATGTTACACTCAATTTTTTCGTTTTGGGCTATTGGTGCGTTCGACCATCGACGTTCGTTCATAAATTCAGTTACAGCATTCCGTAAACTTTCGTAGATGGCCTTGTCGGTACCTTCAATTTGGTCGGAATTGACCTGCACTCTGCAGTTCAATTCCTGAGCCGGCGTAATTCCTCTTCCTGATATACAAAACAGGCAAAGGAAAATAAGACGTATTTGAAGGCTTCTTAAAGAGGTCATAATTTGCTAATCAGATGGTTGACAATATCTTCGGCCACCTTATTTTTGTTCTTGAGCGGAAATTCCAGTACTTTTCCTTTGGGCTCCAAAATCTTGATTTTGTTGGTGTCGCCTTTGAATCCGGCACCTTTGTCGTTGAGGGAATTCAATACGATAAAATCAAGTTTCTTACGCTCCAGTTTGGCCTGGGCATTTTCAATTTCGTTGTCTGTTTCCAGAGCGAAACCTACCAGTATTTGTCCGGGTTTCTTTACGTTCCCCAGATTAAATGCGATGTCTTTGGTTGGTTTTAATGCCAGCTTGAGGCCTTCTTTGTTGCTCTTGATTTTGGATGGATGAGGATTTTCGGGACTGAAATCGGCCACCGCGGCACACAGAATAGTGACATCGGTCGTCGGGAAATAGCGCATACAGGCCTCGTACATTTCGGCTGCACTTTCTATGTCAGTGCGGTGAATGGCAGGGTGACAGGTCTGTAGTGAAACAGGTCCGGAAATCAACTCCACCTGAGCTCCTCTGTTGGCACAAGCTTCGGCCAGAGCATAGGCCATTTTTCCGGAAGAATAGTTCCCTATAAAGCGCACCGGATCGATTTTTTCGTAAGTCGGCCCTGCTGTTATCAACACCTTCCTGTCTTTCAGATCAAGCTGAGCGGAAAAAAAGCTTTCGAGCATAGTAATAATTCTTTCGGGTTCTTCCATGCGCCCTTTGCCTTCGAGTCCGCTGGCCAGTTCTCCGCTGGCAGGCTCAATTATATGATTGCCGAAGGATTTGAGCAGCTCCAGGTTGCGAGTGGTAGAAGGATGTCTGTACATATCCAGATCCATGGCCGGAGCCACAAATACCGGGGCTTTCATCGAAAGATAAGTCGTTACCAGCATGTTGTCTGCAATGCCGTTGGCCATTTTGCCCAGAGTAGAAGCCGTGGCCGGAGCAATCAGCATCAGATCGGCCCACAATCCCAGATCTACGTGACTGTGCCAGAGGCCGTCGTTGGCTGCAAAAAAATCGCTGATCACGGCTTTGCCCGACAAGGGACTTAAGGTGACCGGAGTAATAAATTCTTTGGCAGCAGGGGTCATAACCACTTGCACCTCGGCTCCCTTACGAATAAGGAGTCTTACTATATGGGCCGATTTATAGGCAGCTATGCTTCCGGTAACGCCCAGAACGATTTTCTTTCCTTTCAACATGTTTATTTCTGCAAAGAACGTAATCTGATTTTTGTGAGCACATTCTTGGTATTCAGGGCAAAATCTCCGTTCATCATCCAGCCGTAATAGCCGGGATCCTTTTTTAAGATCTCTTCGACAGGAACATCTTTGTATTTGCCAAAGTTGAAAACTTCTTCGCCCTTGTTGTTGTAAATAAATTTACCGGCAAAATCCACGTTGCGGTTCTGGGTAGAAAATTCGGACAGAAAAGTAATGTCGTTTTGCAAGTCGGGGTAGCGTTCCAACTGAGCCTTGAGAACTTCGTAGGTTGCCCGGGTGTCGGCTTCGGCACTGTGGGCATCTTCCAGTTCCTTGTCGCAATAAAAGCGGTAGGCAGCTGTCAGGTTACGCTGTTCCATTTTGTGAAAGATCACCTGCACATCAATAAATTTGCGGGCACTCATATCCAGCTCTATATCGTTGCGCAGGAATTCTTCGGCCAGCAGAGGAATATCAAAGCGATTGGAATTAAAGCCGGCCAGGTCACAGCCTTTGATATCGTTGGCGATCAACTGTCCGATTTCTTTGAAACCCGGACAGCCGGCCACCATTTCATCGGTTATGTGATGAATCTCGCTGGCTTCTTTGGGTATGGGAATGCCTGGATTCACCCGGTAAGTATGCGATTCTTCTTTTCCGTTGGGATGTATTTTCAGATAGGAAATTTCGACTATCCTGTCAGTTGCAGGATTGATGCCGGTCGTTTCCAAATCAAAAAATACGATGGGATTTTTTAAGTTCAGTTCCATGTTTTACAGTTTGTAACGACTCCCTTCCTCAGGCTACGACAGGGTTGAAAAGCCGCATTCATATATTTCTGCTTAGCTTCTGTTGATCATCATAGGCATCAGCAGCATCAGAAGTTCTTCGTCTTCTTCGTTCTCTGAGGGTAGTATCAACCCTGCTCTGGAAGGATCGGCCAGCTTAAGCAGGATTTCCGGAGTGGTAATATTGGAAACAATGTCGATCAAAAACAAAGCTTTAAATCCTAAATTCAAGGGCTCGCTGTCGTACTGACATTCCACGTTTTCTTCGGCAGAAGTAGAAAAGTCTATGTTTTGGGCTGTAATAAGGATGTTGTTACTTTTAATTTCCAGTTTGATCAGATTATTGGCCGGATCGGCACAAACCGATACCCGCTTGAGGGCATTCAGGAAAGAAAGGCGGTCGACCAACACAGTATAAGGATTGTTCCGGGGAATGACAGCGTTGTAATTGGGGAAACGACCTTCGAGCAGACGGCTTAACATTGTGTAGTCCGACATCATAAACAGGGCGTTGTTCTCGTCAAAAATAATTTTGACCTCTTCGCTTTCTTTGGGTAGAATATTTTTCAAGACCGAAGCCGGTTTCTTGGGAATAATCAAGGTGGAAGCCTTGGCTTCTTCGCCTTCGGCCGGTGCTTCTCCATGAAAGGAAACATTGGTCAGTTTAGCCAGTTTGTGAGCATCCGATGCTACAAAAGTAACATTGTCGGGAAAAATATCCATCACCACCCCGTTCATCACGGGCCTCAATTCGTCATCGGCCGAAGCAAAAAGTGTAGAAGCGATGCCTCGGTACAAAAGATTGGCCGGCATGACAATTTCTCCCAGTTTGTTTTTGAGCTGTTTCATTTGAGGATATTCCATACCATCCTGAGCTACAAAATTGAATTGTCCGTTTTTGTAGTAGATATTCAATTCCATGCTGTCAGCCTTAAATTCAAAATGCAAAGGTTGTTCGGCAATCTCTCTGAGAGAATCCAGCATGTTTTTGGCCGGTATGCTAAACAGGCCATCGGAATCAGCTTCGACCAATTCCATAGTAGTTACCAGGGTATTTTCCGCATCCGAAGCGGTAACCGTCAATTGGCCGTCTTTGATTTTAAACAGAAAATTATCCAGGGCAGGCAGGGTGTTTTTGGGATTAATAACTCTGCTGATGGTTTGAAGATGACCCAATAATGTAGTACTTGATGCAATAAATTTCATGGCGGAAATTGTTTAGATGAGCTACAAAGTTATGAAAAAAATAGAATAGCCCTGAATTCAGG
>JAQUTN010000163.1 GCA_028694375.1 Bacteroidales bacterium | reverse complement strand
CCTGTTTCAACTCCCATAAAGTGTCTGTTTCTTTTGTTGCTGCTGCCTTTGGTGTGTCAGGCTCAAAAAGAGTCAGTGGTGTTTTCGCCGCACTGGATTCCCCAGGCTCAGTTTGCCGCTTACTACGTGGCTCAGGACCAGGGTTTTTATCGTGAGGCCGGTCTGGAAGTGAAAATTGTGCATTCCACGGCCGATGTTTCCTCCTTTGAATTGCTCAAAGACGGCAGAGCCGACGTAGTGTCTTCTTTCCTGATGGATGCCATCAAGGCCAGGGCTAAGGGCTTGCCTTTGGTAAACATTGCCCAGGTTTCGCAACATTCGGCCTTGATGTTGGTGGCTATGAAAAAGAACGGGATCAATCGTCCCGAAGACCTCCAGGGGAAAAAGATCGGAATCTGGACCAGTGGTTTTGACGATATTCCCTTTGCCTTTATGCGTGAGAAAAATATAGATATGCAGGTGGTGCGTATTCTGAACACAATCAACCTGTTTTTGGCCGGGGGCATAGATGTGATGACCGTTATGAATTACAACGAATACGATCAGATCATCAACAGCGGTGTGAACGAAGAGGAACTGAGCCGCTTCCATTTTGCCGATTACGGTTACGACATTCCCGAAGACGGCTTGTATTGCCTGGAATCTACGTTGCAAAACAAAAGAGAAGCGCTGGGCAAATTTGCGGATGCCACTTTGAAAGGCTGGGAATTTGCAGCCCGGAATAAGGAATATACACTCGATCTGGTCATAGCAGAAATGAACAAGGCGCATCTTCCCAACAACAGGGCTCACCAGCGCTGGATGCTCGACAGGATGCTTGAATTGGTCATTCCGGGTGATAAACAAGTGAAACAGGGCCAATTGCTCGAATCTGACTTTGACAAAGCGCTGAACATTATTAGAGAGAATTCAGCAACGTCCTTGTATGAACTAAAATTTGAGCATTTCTACCGGGGTTTGGTAGAATGATGTTATTCTGTCTATCTAATCAAGTCAATCAGCAAGCTAAGAATAGATGAAAACCAAGAGCCTGTCATTCAAAATAATTATCCGCATCCTGTTTTTTACCGGTTTGCTCGGTGTGGTCGTTTTTTCGGTCTATTACGTGTTTACACGCTCGCAAATAGAACAAGCTGCCCGCGACAACGCTGTATTGCTGGCCGAAAACACGATAAAAAAGATCGAAGAAGTCATTAAGCCTGCAGAGCTTATTCCACAAAATCTGGCCTGGATGATGGAGAGCAAGGCCATTCCCAAAGATTCCATTCAAACTTTTCTGGCCCGTCTGGTAGAGCACAATTCCCTGATTTATGCCAGCGCCATTGCTTTTGAGCCAGGGGTGTTTGCTCCTGAAACCAAAGCCTTTGCTCCTTACGCCTACAGGGCCGCCGAGGGTATCAAAACTACCGATCTTTGGGCTCCGGGTTACAATTATTTTATTATGGACTGGTATCAGATCCCGGCCTTGCTTGGGCAGGCCTATTGGTCGGAACCCTATTACGACGAAGGTGGTGCCGATGCATTGCTATCGACCTATTCGGTGCCTTTTTACGTACACAGCGGGGGGGGACGAATTCTGGGAGGCATCATTACCATTGATATTTCGCTGGAATGGCTTACTGACGTAATGAGCTCGGTAAAGATTTTCGAAACCGGCTATGCTTTCCTTATTTCGCGCAACGGAGTTTACGTCACGCATCCCGATCATTCCTTCATTATGAACGAAACCGTCTTTACCCGGGCCAAAGAATTAGGCGAGCCGGGATTGCGGGAGATTGGCCGTGCAATGATTCAAGGGCAGAAAGCCTTGACTTCCACTACCCTGAAAGATATGGGGCAGGTACAAATCTATCACAGTCAGTTGCCCTCAACCCATTGGTCTATCGGGGTGGTCTATCCGCACGACGAAATGTACGCCGGCCTGTATAAACTGAATTTGTTTATTTTGTTGTTGTCTGTGGTTGGTTTGAGTTTATTGCTTTTTTTTACGATCCGCATTATCAAGCGATTACTTAGTCCACTCAGCTTGTTTTCGGGCTCAGCCCGGGCTATTGCTGCCGGAGATTTCAAAGCAACACTGCCTGGTGTTCAGGGCAGCCTCGAAATGGAGGAACTGCACAATTCTTTCGCCTTTATGCAAAAGGAATTGTCCAATTACATAGTTCACCTCAAAGAAACAACTACGGCCAAAGAAAAGATCGAAAGCGAATTACGCATTGCCAAGGAGATTCAAATGGGCATGATTCCTCATATTTTTCCGCCCTTCCCCAATTTGCCCGAGATCGATCTCTATGCCAGCTTGTTGTCGGCCAAAGAAGTGGGGGGTGACCTCTATGATTTTTTCCTGCTCGACGACAAAACCCTCTGTTTTGCCATTGGCGATGTTTCCGGCAAAGGGGTTCCGGCTTCTCTGTTTATGGCAGTTACCAGAACACTGTTGCGTTCGGTGGGAGACAAAAAACTGTCGGCCGCCGAAATGCTAAGTTCTATAAACAAAACCTTGGCTTTCAACAACGAATCGAATATGTTTGTGACTTTCTTCCTGGGCGTTATAGATCTACGCAACGGAATGTTGAATTATTGCAATGCAGGCCACAATCCTCCGGTGTTGATAAGAGAAAACGGTGATTGTCGTTTCTTCAATTTAACCAAAGCCATTCCGCTGGGTTTGTTCGACAGCTTTGCCTATACAGACGAAAGCCTCCGACTCGAAAAAGGCGATCAGGTCTTTTTGTACACCGACGGCCTGACCGAAGCCGAAGATGTCGACAATAAGTTGTATGGTGATGATCGCCTCTTGTCGTTTGTGGCTAAACAAACTAATTTAGCGCCCCGCGATCTGATCAAAGAGGTCAGCAAGGACGTGGCCGACCACGTCAACGGATACAGCCAGTCGGACGATTTAACCATGATGAGTATCTATTTCTATGGAAGCTAGTCTAAGTAAACAATTGGTGATTCGTAACGATGTTTCTGAACTGAACAGGGTTCAGGCTTTTACAGAAGAACTCGAAGCCCTGGGTATGTTTCCGCCTTCTTTTTCGATGCAACTCAACCTGGTGTTGGAAGAAGCCCTGAGCAATATTATCTTTTACGCCTACCAACAGGGAAGCTCTCATACTATTCAAGTTGACTTTGTTGCCCTCGACAAGAGTCTGGAAGTCACCATTACAGACAGTGGAAAAGCCTTTGATCCCACTGCCAAAGAAGACCCCGACATCAACTTGCCGGCCCAGGAACGTCCTATCGGTGGCCTGGGAATTTTTTTAATTAAAAAAATTATGGATGAACTCAGTTACACTCGCAAGCAGGAATACAATATATTGAAAATGAAAAAGAACTTTGACTAGTAGATTCTATACTGGCGGACTTATAATAATTCAAACAAAAATACAATCATAATAACAACTACAACAACAGAATGAATACAACAACAAGTACTCTCGGAGCAGGCATAAAAGTGACCATAGACGGCCGGATTGACACCACTAATTACAATGAATTTGAACAGCTTGCCGAAAAGTTATTCGGTGAAGGAGTAAAAATAATTTACCTCGATTGCAGCAAACTTAGTTACATAAGCAGTTCAGGCTTAAGAATATTTTTGAGCATACAGAAAAGAATGATGGCCGCCGAAGGAAAATTCCTGCTCTACGGTATGCAGCCGGGCATCAAAGAAATCTTCGATATTTCCGGCTTCTCTTCGGTGTTTACGATTTTTGA
>JAQUTN010000162.1 GCA_028694375.1 Bacteroidales bacterium | reverse complement strand
GTGTTCTCTGGGAAAAAATCAAAGCAAAAACAGCCCAGGGCCGCAGAACCGGAGTAGGCACCACTGCAGAAGGCGACATGCTGGCAGCCCTGAATCTGCGTTACGGCACCGAAGAAGCCTCGGATTTCTCCGAAAATATTCATCGCCTGGTGGCCATTGAAGCTTATCGATCTTCGGTGAATCTGGCCAAAGATCGCGGAGCTTTTAGTATTTACGAATACGAACGCGAAAAAAACAATCCCTACATTAAGCGTCTGTTTAACGAAGCTCCTGAGCTTAAAAAAGAAATGAAAATCCACGGCAGACGCAATATTGCCTGTCTGACCATTGCTCCTACCGGCACTACCAGTCTGATGACCCAAACCACTTCGGGCGTGGAACCGGCTTTCAGCCTTATTTATAAACGCCGGCGCAAAATCAATCCCAACGATCCCGAAACGAGGGTGGATTTTGAAGACGAAAACGGAGATTGCTTCGAGGAATACATTGTTTTCCATCATAAATTCGTCACCTGGATGGAAGCTCAGGGATATCCTACAGCCAAGCATTACGAACAGGAAGAGTTGGATGAAATGATAGCCAAATCGCCTTATTACAAAGCAACGTCCAAGGATGTGGATTGGATGCAAAAAGTCAAAATGCAGGGACGTATACAAAAATGGGTAGATCATTCCATCAGCGTAACCATCAACCTGCCCAACGATGTCAGTGAGGATTTGGTCAACCAACTCTATGTGGAAGCCTGGCGCTCGGGCTGCAAAGGTTGTACCGTTTACCGAGACGGTTCCAGATCGGGTGTCCTTCTGGATGCCTCGGAGAAAAAAGACAAAGGACGGGTGATCTGCTTCCCTGAACTAACACCCAAACGCCCTCAGGAATTGGTTGCAGACGTGCTTCGTTTTCAAAACAACAAAGAAAAATGGATTGCCTTTATCGGTATGCAAAACGGACGTCCTTACGAAATCTTTACTGGTATAGAGGACGACGAAGAAGGCATTGCTCTGCCCAAAACTGTTACCCAAGGTAAGATCATCAAAAACGTGGACGAGAAAGGAGTGAAACGCTACGACTTCCAGTTTAGTAACCGCAGGGGATACAAAACCACCGTCGAGGGCTTGTCCGATAAATTCAACCCGGAATACTGGAACTATGCCAAACTAATCTCCGGCGTCCTGCGCTACGGAATGCCCATCGATCAGGTATTGAAGTTGGTCGGCAGCCTGGAGCTCGACAGCAAATCGATCAACACCTGGAAAAACGGGGTGGAACGTGCTCTTAAAAACTATTTACCCGATGGCACCGAAGTAAAAGGAGAATTATGCCCTAAATGCGGCAGCCCTATGATATATCAGGAAAAATGCGCTCATTGTATCAATTGTGATTATTCGCGTTGCGGATAAAACTTTCAAAATTTTGACAATAAAAAACGGCTGTACTATCAGGTATCAGCCGTTTTTTATTCTTAAGCAACAAGGCATTATTCTGCTGGAGCGTCTTTTTTGAACATTTCGCAGGTCCCGTTGAATTGAGCGTTGGGCTCAACTATCAAAGTGGAGATTTTGATTTCGCCTTGCACGATGGCTGTGGCTTTCAGGGTCAGGATCTCCGAGACCTGAATTCTGCCCTCCACTTGCCCCACGATCTCTGCATTGACGCATACTATCCTGCCTTTTACAAAGCCTTGGCGACCAACAATGACTTTGCCCTGACAAACAATATCTCCTTCAATATTGCCGTCTATACGAAAATCATTTTCCGCAGCAATGCTCCCTGTTATTTGGGTCCCCGGGGCTATTGCATTGTGTATAACACCATTGCTGACAGTCTTGTCCTTTGACATAAAAGTTAATTTAAATTTATAAAGCTGATTTTAATAGCTACAAATATACTATTAAATATCTAATTCGATTGTTGCACTGAGTAAATTTATAAAAAATCGTATTTTTGTCTTTTAATTAAACACCTTTTCAAAGCCTCCTTATGGACTACCTGCAACTGAACGAAATGAAGTTTTTTGCCTATCATGGCGTAAACGAACAAGAACGCATAGTGGGCAATACTTATCTGGTCAATCTAAAGCTGGGGCTGGATATGACTAAAGCCTGCCAAAGCGATCAACTCGAAGATACACTTAATTACGCCAAGGTCTATAAACAGGTAGCCGCTGTTATGCAAATACCCTGTAAACTCATAGAACACCTGGCCGAAAAGATTTGCCTGCAACTACGCAATACTTTCACTGAAATTCAATACATTGAAATCAGACTAAAAAAATGTCATCCTCCTATTGTAGGTATTATGCAAAGCGCAGAAGTTATTCTTGAGCGTTGAATAAATATTTCCTTCTTTTCCATTGTTATTGTCTAATTTGTTGTATTTTTGTCGCTCTTTTTTCTAAAAAGTCGACGATTCTATTTTAGTCGGATATGATAATTTTGTATCATCCAACTTAGTTGGATCTTATTATTTGAACAATTCGTGTATAATGAAGAACAAGTACAGGCATTTAATTGAACAATCGTTTGAGTTTCCGAACGAGGAATTTTCGCTGATCGAAAACGAGCTGCAATGGTTTGACATCCCCTTGATGGATGTGATCAAACAATATGGTACACCACTGAGGATCTTCTACTTACCTAAAATAACCCAAAATATTCAAAGAGCCAAGAAGATGTTCAACGTAGCCATGGCAAAGGCCGACTACGAGGGCGATTATCACTATTGTTACTGCACCAAGAGTTCGCACTTTTCTTTTATCCTGGAGGAGGTGCTGAAACAAAATATTCATATAGAAACATCGTCGGCATTTGATATAAATATTATAGAAGCCTTATACGAAGAAGGCAAGATCACCAAAGATAAATTCATTCTTTGTAATGGATTTAAACGTCCTCAATATATCGAGAACATCCAATCACTTATAAGAAATGGCTTCGAGAATACCATTTCCATACTCGACAACAAATTCGAACTGGACTTATTGAACGAGAATCTTGATAAAGATTTTAAGATTGGCATTCGTATTGCATCGGAAGAAGAACCCAAGTTTGATTTTTATACTTCACGTTTAGGTATTCGCTACAACGACATTATTCCCTATTACCTGAACAATATCAAGCAGCATCAGCATGTGCATTTAAAGATGCTACACTTCTTTATTAACACCGGCATAAAAGACACCGCCTATTACTGGAACGAATTGACCAAGGCGGTGGAACTCTATTGCGAATTGAAACAATACTGTCCCGAACTTGACAGCATCAATATTGGAGGAGGTTTTCCTATTCAGGTGCACCTGGATTCAAATTTCGAATACGAGTACATGGCCGAGGAAATCATTTCTCAGATTAAGAATATCTGTACGCACAACAAAGTGCAGGAACCGGATGTGTTTACCGAATTCGGCTCCTTTACCGTTGGGGAAAGCGGCGCCATGCTCTATTCTATAGTCAATCAAAAGCAGCAAAACGACCGTGAGCTGTGGAACATGATAGACAGCTCTTTTATTACGACTCTGCCCGACACCTGGGCCATTAACCAGCGCTTTATCCAGCTGGCTATCAATAACTGGGATTCGGAATACCAAAGAGTTCATTTGGGCGGACTTACCTGCGACAGCGAGGATTTCTACAACTCTGAGGCTCACTCCAATGCCGTATTCTTACCTAAAATATTGCCCGACCGAGAGCAATACATCGGCTTTTTTCATTGCGGTGCCTATCAGGAATCGCTGGGA
>JAQUTN010000029.1 GCA_028694375.1 Bacteroidales bacterium | reverse complement strand
CGTGGGGCTACCATGGCTGAATTTTGTAACTTCAAAGTGCCCGAGGCGGCATTTCGGGGATTGGCAAAAAGGTTTTCCTCCTGCTTTTCGCGTTCCAGGTTCAGGGCTTCGAATACCTTCCAGGGCATCAACACTTCGCCCCGTATTTCGACCAGTTCGGGCCAATCTTCTCCTCTGAGTTTAAGAGGAATACTGCGGATGGTGCGGATGTTTTGGGTTACGTTGTCGCCTTTTTGGCCGTCCCCCCTGGTCAGGGCTTTGGTCAGAATTCCTTTTTCGTAAGTCAGCGAGATGGAAGTACCGTCAAATTTCAGTTCACAAACCAATTCAGGCGCTTCGTTCAGGCTTTTAAGTATTCTGTCGTAAAAGTCCCGGACTTCTTCCCGGGAATAGGTGTTGCCCAGCGAAAGCATAGGATATCTATGCTCTTCCTGCTCAAAACCCCGGCTCAGATCACTACCCACACGCTGAGAAGGAGAATCGGGACTGACCAGCTCCGGATGAGATTTTTCGAGCTCCTGCAGGCGGCGCATTTTGATATCGTATTCATAATCGCTCAAACTGGGAGCCGACAGCTGATAATACTCGTAATCGGCCTGATGAAGTTCCTGTCGTAATACCTGTATTTGCTGTGCTATGCTAGTGCTCATGGCTTAATCGTAAAAATTCCAGGACAAACCGGCTTTGATACCAGCCGGATTGAGCGGATAATGCGGCAGGGAAAAATAATTCGGATTGGCAAACCAACGGCTGCCGTGAGTGTACATTACAAAAAAACGGGCCCGTTTAAGATGGAAATTGGCGTAGGCATTCATAAAGGGATAATTCCCCACTTTTAGTTCATCCTGTATATAAAACTGCCCTGTGGCTGGCATATATTTGGGAGCATAATAGGCTGTATGATACCGACAATCGACACCGGCCTGAAAACTGAGGACATCAAACAATTTCGTTTTGGCGTAAAGGTTGGTGTATAAAGACAGACGAGGTAATGGTAAAATATCTTCCTTGCCCGATAACTGAAAAACGGCTTCGTTATCCAAATTAATGATACCATAGCCCAAATGTTGCTTCCAGCTGGCGAACAAGACCTGTATCTGTCCCTCGTACTGTTCAGGTAAAGCCTGGCGGTTGAAATAGACATAATTGCTGATATTTTCCACACCGGCCGCCAGATCAAAACCCAGAGCAGGAATAGACAAGCTGCCCACAATCCGGGTTTTGTATTCGTTGCGAAACGCATTGTTCCAGTCGAAATGGTTGGAATAGTACCTGCGCACAAAATAATCAGGCATACGGCTGATTACAAAACCATTGGCTCTAAGATCTACCGGTCTGCCCCAAAGCCTGAAACGACTGGATACATCGCCTTTGATTTCAAAGTTGCCTGCGTAGTCGCTGCCTAACATACAAATTTTAGCATCCACGTTGAAATGCAAGGCAGAATCGCTGGTCGATACCAGGCGTCCGCCCAGCCAAATCAGGTTCTCTCTGTGATATACCATTTGCTTAAAAGGATCCAGTTCGCTGCTGTCGGGCAAGGCGGCCGAAGATATGCGGGCATATTGGCGGTATTCGTGTTCCGCAAAGGCGGTCAGTCCGAATTTGGCCCAGGCATGAAATCCTTCGCGCAGTGACAGGCCAAAAGTATTTCTTACTGTAGTCAATGCGGCTGTATCGGCTGTATGAGTATTGTCAATGAAGGCCGTGTCGTAAAAAGCAGGATTGGCTGTGCGGGAATCGTATTTTTTCCAACCGTTGTCCAGGTGAAAGGTATGGATAAAAGCCGTAACCGGCACAAAAACATCCAAAGTATCGCCCTCTTGTACTTCCTGCCGTTGAAAACCGAGGTTATATTTATGATTGTAAAATACATCACGGTAGGTAGCCAGATTAAAGGTATTCGACAAATGAACCGGTATATTGAGACTTTCGTATTCGCGGTATCCGCCACTCATCTCCAGGGGATGGGTAATATATCGGTCATCGGTAATACCCCCATTCTCGTAATTCTCGAAACGATTGTATGCCACCCGCATAAAGGCCTCGTAGCGAGGCGACTGATAATTGCCGAACAGCTGGGCAATTTTGCTACGGGTTGCTGTGTTGGTATAGTAGCCCCGGGCACTGGTAGATCGATATTCTCCACCGATGTTAAGGTATTTGTTGGCATTCACGGTAAAGAAAAAGCGGAAATCCTCTTCCTGAGAATAATCGTTACCTACCGTAGTAATATAATGGGCATTGGTATAAGGACGGGTAGTGTTAAAAAAAAGCCATTCGTCTATAGCAGTCTTCCAATGATCGTAGGGCTGCAAAAACAAAAACCGATGCTTGGGCTGACGATCGGTATAAATCCTCGATTGAAAAGGCGAGCCTATATTACCCAGATGAGAGGCAGACAAGGTGTTATTCTTTTCGGGCAAAGCCAGGTTCTGAAAATTCAGACTCAGGGTATCCGACAAAGCAAGTTTTTTTTCGCCTAAGGTCTCATCAATGCTCAGTGTGCGAATTCTTAGTTCGACCAGTTCAGTTTTTCCGCCGCCTGCAGGCCTGCCCTGGGCAAAAACCAGCACTGCGTTGAAACAAAACAACAGCAGCAAGCCTGAAAGCCTTAGAAAAACTCTATTCATAGGTGGAATATACAATCGCTGCAAAAATAGGATGAATATTCCACAATGGGAAATCCCTTCCGTCAAATTTTAGAGCAGGCTCAAAAAGGCCTTGTAAGTTGGCCCTATTTGGTTTAAAGCCCAAAAAATATCCTTATATTTGCCGATTATTTATTTTACATCTTTCTTTTTATGAAAATAACAGACAATAAATTTGTAGCAGCATCGTACGACCTTTACGTCGGCGGCGAAGACGGACAGGCTCCCGAATTGATGGAAAAAGCCACAGAAGAAATGCCCCTTACATTCGTTTTTGGGACAGGTATGATGCTGGAATCTTTTGAATCGAAATTAAAAAATTTGCAGGCAGGTGATTCCTTCGATTTTGTACTGCCCTGCAATACAGCATACGGTGAGTATGAAGACGAACGCGTGGCAGAATTGCCCAAATCGATATTCGAAGTAGAAGGTAAATTCGACACAGAAAACATTGCCGTGGACAAAATGGTTCCCATGATGACCGCCGAAGGACAACGTCTGGACGGAATGGTTCTTGAAATAACAGACGAAATAGTTCGTATGGATTTCAACCATCCTCTGGCCGGTGAAGATTTGCACTTTGTAGGCAAGGTGCTCGAAGTACGCGAAGCCACCGACGAAGAAATGGAACAACTGATGGGTTCCTGTGCCGGTTGCGGTCAGGACTGCTCCGAAGAACACGACGCAAGCCATGGCTGCGGAGGTTGCTGTTGTTAATTATATACTGAAATGAATACATTCGGCCGTATTTTTCGTCTGACTTCTTTTGGGGAATCCCATGGTCGGGGCATCGGCGGAGTCATCGATGGTTGCCCGTCCGGATTGAGCGTAGACTTTGATTTAATCAGAACCGAGCTGGGACGCCGCCGGCCCGGGCAGACTGCACTGAGCACAGCCCGTAACGAAGCGGACGAAGTGGAATTGATCTCAGGCATTTTCGAAGGCAAAACCACCGGAGCCCCCATCGCTTTTTTGGTCAGGAATACCGACATGCGTTCGCAGGATTACGATTACCTCAAAGGCATATTCCGTCCTTCGCATGCCGACTACACCTATCATGCCAAATACGGCATCAGGGACCACCGGGGAGGAGGACGTTCTTCGGCCCGCGAAACCATAGCCAGGGTGGTGTCCGGAGCCTTTGCCAAAATGCTACTGAACAGCATGAACATTAGCATTGAAGCTTTTACAACCCAAATAGGTCCCATTGTTCTGGAACAAAAAGACAGCACTCAGTTTTCATCGGAACTGGCTGCCGAAAATCCTCTGCATTGTCCCGATCGCGAAACAGCCGAAGCCATGATGAGTCTCATCTCACAGGTAAAAGAAGAACAAGACAGCATAGGCGGAATGGTCAGCTGTGTTATCAAAGGCGTTCCCGTCGGCTGGGGAGAACCCGTTTTCGGTAAACTTCACGCTCGTCTGGCCGAGGCCATCCTGTCCATTCCCGCCTGCAAAGGTTTTGAATACGGCTCAGGCTTCGACCTAAGTCAAAAAGGATCCCGACAAAACGATGCCTTCTACTTTGACGGCGAAAGCATCAGCACCCGGAGCAATAATTCCGGAGGCATACAGGGTGGTATTTCCAACGGACAGACTATTTATTTCAAAGCTGCCTTCAAACCCATTGCCAGCATTCGAATTCCACAGGAAACAGTTGACAAAGAAGGAGTTGCCGTTCAAATACAAATTGAGGGACGACACGATCCCTGTGCCTTGCCCAGAGCCCTGCCGGTAGTAGAAGCCATGGCAGCCCTCGTACTGGCCGACGCCTGCCTGCTGGCCAGGTCAAAAGAACTCAAATTCTGAACAAATCCATTGTATATGAATAAAACGATTTTTCTTATGAGCATTGTTTTGTTGGGTCTAGGCTGCACCACTAAGCAAGCTGCCACCGAAGAATTCAATTATAAAGTAGATCGCTTTGCCGATGTGGAAATTATCCGCTATCGGGTTAGGGGTTTCGAAGACTTGAGTCTGAGACAAAAGAAACTCATTTACTATCTTTCCGAAGCAGCTCTTTGGGGAAGGGACATCATTTACGACCAGAATTATCGCCACAATCTCCTGATCAGGCAATCTCTGGAGAGTATTTATCAATATGCCGCAATCAGCCGGCAGGGCGAAGATTGGCTGGCTTTTGAAGAATACCTGAAAAGGCTTTGGGTGGCCAACGGTATACATCATCACTATTCAACCGATAAATTTAGACCGGGCTTTTCAAAGGAGTTTTTTGTAAAAGCACTCAAGGCGGTTCCGGACGACAAACTGCCCATATTTACAACTGAGAACAGGATGCTGAATGAGGATCAGGAAGGATATAAGACTGAACAATTGGCTGATTCGCTGGCCGGCTGCTTGCTGCCCCTGCTTTTTGATGCAGGCCTGGATGCCAAAAGAGTGAACCAGGCTCAGGGCAAAGATCTCGTACTCAGCTCAGCCTGTAATTTTTACCGCGATCTTAACCAAAAAGAAGCCGAAGCCTTTTACGCTGCGCTCAACAATCCCGACGACCCCAGCCCTGTTTCGTATGGATTAAACAGCCGCCTGATCAAAGAAGAGGGGCAACTCCGCGAAGAGGTATGGAAAATCGGCGGCTTATATTCGTCTGCCCTCGAGAAAATAGTGTATTGGCTGGACTTGGCCAAAGATGTGGCCGAAAACCAGGTTCAGAAAGAAATCATTCAAAGCCTTATCGACTATTATCACAGCGGAGATCTTAAAACTTTTGATCAGTTTAGTATTCTCTGGGTACAGGATTTGCAATCGAAAGTGGATTTCATAAACGGCTTTATCGAAAGCTATGGCGACCCCCTGGGCATTAAAGGCAGCTGGGAAGCTATCGTAAACTTCAAAAACGAAGAGGCCTCCAAACGCACCCAAATCATCAGCGACAACGCCCAATGGTTCGAAGATCATGCCCCCATAGCCGATGCTTTCAGAAAAAAACAAGTCAAAGGGGTCTCGGCTAAGGTGATTACCAACGCCATCATGGCCGGTGATGCCTATCCCACCACAGCCATAGGCATCAATCTACCCAACGCCAACTGGATACGCCGTGATTACGGCTCCAAATCGGTCACAATCGAAAACATTACCGAGGCTTACTTTAAATCATCGCAAGGCAGCGGTTTTAACGAAGAATTTATGTGGAGTGATGCCGAAGTGGAGGCTTCGGCCAACTATGGCTTTGTTACCGGCAACCTGCATACAGACCTGCACGAATGCCTGGGCCACGGATCGGGCCAATTATTGCCCGGTGTCGACCCCAACGCTCTACGCTCCTATGGCTCTGTGATGGAAGAAGCCCGGGCCGATCTTTTTGCCTTATACTTTCTGGCCGATCCCAAATTGGTGGAGCTGGGTTTAGTACCCGATGGCCAGGCTTATAAAGCAGAGTATTACGAATACATGATGAACGGCTTGCTGACCCAGCTGACCAGGATAGAAAAAGGCAGGCAAATCGAAGAATCGCACATGCGCAACAGAGCTTTGATAGCTCGTTGGTTGCTCGATCGTGGCAGCAAGGATAAAGTAATGGAATTGAAAAAACAGCACAACAAAACCTATTTGTTAATACACGATTACGAGGCTTTGCGTCAGATGACAGGGCAATTACTGGCCGAAGTGCAACGCATCAAGTCCGAAGGCGATTACCCCGCAGCTCAGCTTATGGTCGAAAACTACGCTGTTCAGGTTGACCCGCTTTTGCATCAGGAAATTTTGGATCGTTACGCCAAACTAAATCTGTCGCCTTACAAAGGTTTTGTAAATCCCACTTATAAGCCGGTTTACAACGACAAAAACGAGATTGTTGATGTTACTGTTCATTACGACGAAAGCTACGTGAAACAACACCTACGTTATTCAAAGGATTATGCTGCCTTACCTGTTCAAAACTAATTTAAGGCACAAGCTGGTCTTGTACCTGACCACTCTCATAATACCGGTCTACAGCCTTAAGGCCAAAACAACAGCAAGCTCCGATGAAGAGCTGAAAGCCTGTATGCGCAAGGCCACCGCTTTTATGATGGACAAGGTGAGCATCAGGGGCGGTTTTGTAGGCAGCTACCTGCCCGATTTTTCTCGTCGCTGGGGTGAACTCGAAGCCTATCCCTCCATGATCTGGATAGACGGCCCTACTCCCGCCATGGGCAATGCCCTGCTGGATGCTTACCTAGCCACGGAAGACGAGTATTATTACCAACAGGCCTGCCGGGTGGCCGATGCTTTGACAGCGGCCCAATTGCACTGCGGCGGATGGAATTACAATTTCGATTTTGCCGGCGAAGAATCACACAAACAATGGTATGCCACAATAGGCAAAAACGCCTGGGGAGTGAGTGAATACAACCATTTTTACGGCAACGCCACCTTCGACGACCAGACTAGTTACAGACCGGCTAATTTCTTTTTGCGTATTTATTTACTCAAAAAAGATCCGATACACAAACAAGCCCTGGACCGGGCCATTGATTTTTTTCTTCAAAGTCAGTATCCCAACGGAGGCTGGCCACAACGCTATCCCCTGAGGTACGATTTTCCCGCCAAAGACGGCAGCCCCGATTATTCGAGTTTCATTACGCTTAACGATGGGGTAATGGAAAAAAACATCGAATTTATGCTGCGTTGCTATTACCTGCTTGACGATGAGCGCTGTCTTCGTGCTGCCGAAAAAGGCCTGGATTGCCTGCTACTGCTACAACAAGCTGCTCCCACTGCCGGTTGGGCCCTTCAATACAACCTTCAATTACAACCGGCCAAGGCCCGGGATTTCGAACCGGCTTCGGTTTGCGTTTCAACCACCTATGGCACGGTGATGCTGCTAATGGAGTATTATCGCCTGACCGGAGAGAAGAAATTCATGCAAGGCATTCCTGCCGCCCTGAGTTTCTTGGATGAAGTAGCCTTTAATGACAGCATGTTACAACTGATTGGGAACTACGACAACAGAGGCAGACTTTGTCCCCGCATGGTGGTTCCGGGCAGCTTTACGCCCCTGTTTTTGCACCGCAAAGGCTCACATATTGTCAACGGCGATTATTACGTTGATCAGAATCCACTCAATACCATAGGTCATTATTCCTCATTCTGTACTGTTAATACTGATTTTCTACGTAACAGATACGAAACATTAATGAGTCAGCCCGCAGAAGAACTAAGTCAGGACTCCCCCCTACTGCATCCGGAACTTCGGGAAGCTCTGCTTAAACAATTTATTTACAACAAAAGACCGGAAGGAGCTCGCAAGTTCCTGAATCCGGTTCAAACGAACACGACCGTGAGAATTCAGGAGATTATAGCTTCATTAAACGAAGAAGGCTACTGGCCGGCACCCCTGGTTTTGACAACCAATCCGTATATAGGTGAAGGTTGTGTAGACGATCCTGTGCCGGAACTTTACGAAGAGACCCTGAAACATCCTTTCAATACACAGTTTTATCGTTCCGAAGATCCTCCTATAGGCATTTCGGTTAATACCTATATTCAAAATATGGGAATTTTGCTGAAATACCTGCTCAACCAAAACGAAAACTCAAATGAGAAATAGTCTTTACCTCCTTTTAATCCTCCTGTTTAGCGCCTGTCAATCGAAACAGGACAAATTTTCCGACAGCATCGACTGGAAAGTGGCAGAACTACCCGGTGTAGAATTCAAACTTGGAGAGCCGAAGCCTATCGATACCAAATTGGGGCAAGCAATTCATTTTTTCGGGAACGAGGCTTACTTTTTGAATACCAATCCTCTGGCCGGTATGGAAGAAGTAACAGTCGAGGCTGTAATCAGGCCGGACAGCGACGGCGCTTTTGAACAACGCTTTTTGCATATGGGCGAGATTTCGGGGGAACGAATCATGTTGGAGACCAGAGTAAAACCCGATGGGAACTGGTATTTCGATGCCTATGTAAAACGTCCCGACGGAGAAGGCTATGCCTTGATCGATTCCAGCCTTACTCATCCCGGCGACCGTTGGTATCAGGTAGCTTTTGTCTGTCGTAAAGACAGTTTATTCTCCTACGTAAACGGTCAAGTCGAAAAGACAGCGGCTTTCGCCTATCAGGCCATAAACAAAGGGCTTACATCCGTTGGGGTGCGTCAAAACAAAGTATGTTTCTTCGAGGGGCAGATGTATCGCATTCGCATTACGCCCAGAGCCCTTAAGCCCGAAGAATTTTTACAAGATCATTTAATTCTGAATAATATGAACAGTCCTTCCTTTTTGATGGAAAAAGAACTTCCCTGGACCGATTTGGGCGGGGGAGTCAAAAGACAAATCCTTGGCTATAACCAAGACATTATGCTGGTGAAAGTTGCCTTTGAACAAGGCAGCATCGGAGCCGCACACAAGCATCCGCACAGCCAGTCTTCGCTTTGTGTAAGTGGGAAATTCGAAGTAGATATAGAAGGCCAATGCTCCGTCGTGTCAGCCGGAGATGGTTTTTACGTCGCACCCGATTTGATGCACGGAGTCCGTTGCCTCGAAGCCGGTATACTTTTGGATGCTTTCGCTCCCTGCCGCGAAGATTTTTTACCTTAGTGCCGGGATCAATAAACAGTTATTAGCATGAAACAAATAGCCATACAGGGCATTTCGGGCTCCTACCACGATATAGTGGCACGCCATTTTTTCGAAGGTGAGGATGTGGAAGTACTGGGATGTAAAACATTTAAAGAAGTGTTTGCTGCCATGCGCAAAGATAGCAGCATTTTGGGAGTGATTGCCATCGAAAATACCATCGCGGGCAGCCTGTTGCAAAACCACAATCTGCTGAGAGACAGCGAAACCGCCATCATTGGTGAATTTAAGCTCCGAATCAGCCATTGCCTGGCAGCCGTACCCGGACAAGGTTTTAAGGATATCAAAGAAGTGCATTCTCATCCCATAGCGCTAATGCAATGCGACGATTTTCTGGAACTGCATCCCGAATGGACTGTAGTGGAAAGCGAAGACACCGCCACCAGTGCCAGAACCATAGGCAATCAAAAAATTATGGGCAGGGCAGCCATTTGCAGTCGTCAAGCCGCCGAAATTTACGGACTTGGAGTGTTGGAAGCAGGCATAGAAACCAACAAACGAAATTTTACCCGTTTTTTGGTTTTAGCCGATCGCTGGAGCGCCGAAAAATTTAAGGCCCACAACAAGATCAACAAAGCCTCGATGGTTTTCTCCACTCATCACCAGGAAGGAGCCTTATCTCAGGTATTGTCGGTGTTGTCGTATTACCACAACAACCTGACCAAAATTCAATCCATACCCATTATCGGTCATGAATGGGAATATTTGTTCTTTATTGACCTTACTTTCGAAGATTACCTCAAATTCAAACAAAGTATCGAGGCTATACGTCCACTTACCAGCAACCTGAAAGTCCTGGGCGAATACCCTGCGGGCAGGCAAATGCTTTGAATAAATAGGCAGCGAATACTTAAATTTCCGTACTAATTCGGTTTCTTTAAGTCTATTTTTTTATATTTGCTGATAATTGAGAGGAAATCAAAAGAGTTGAAATGAAAATTATAGAAGTAACTACTCCGGCTTTGCGCAAAGAATTTGCGTTTCTACCTTTTCGTTTATACCAGGGAAATCCTTACTGGGTACCTCCTATCCTGAAATCAGAAATCAACAACATCAATCCCGCCGTCAATCCTTTTTTTCGTTTTTGCGATGCCAGGTTCTGGATAGTTCAACAAAACGGCCTTACGGTTGGTCGCATCGGGGCTATCATTCATTATGCCTACATAGAAAAGACCCAGGAAAAATACGGACGCTTCACCCGGGCCGAATTCATTGACGACAAGGCTGTGGTTGATGCCTTGTTTGAAACAGCCGAAAACTGGATTCAATCCAAAGGGATGACTGGTGTTATGGGTCCCCTTGGCTTTTCCAACCTCGATACTCAGGCTATGCTCGTCGAGGGCTTTGATCAGCTGGCCTCCGTAGCTTCGGTCTATCACTTACCTTATTATAAGGGACACATGGAGCGCTTGGGCTACAGAAAAAAAACCGACTGGATAGAGTTTCGATTAAACCTGACACCCGAGATTCCCGAAAAAGCCATCCGGCTGGCGGATGTCATACAACAACGCTACCAGCTCAGTATTATTCGCATGAAGTCCAAACGCATCATGAAAAAATTCGGAAGGGAAATTTTTCAACTGCTGAATAAGTCTTTCTACGAACTCTTTTCTTTTGCTCCCCTGGACGCAAAGATGATAGACCATGTGCTAAACAATTACCTGCCTGTTATCAATCCCGAATACGTGCACATTGTCATTAATAACGAACAAAAAGTAGTCGGCTTTATTGTTCCTGTGCCTTCGTTGAGCAAATCCATGCAAATCGCCAAAGGCAGATTGAGTCCCGGAGCGATTTTCTCCATAATGCGCAGCCGCAAAAAAAACAATACCGTCGATCTTTTTCTGACGGGCATCGATCCTGATTATCAGAGCAAAGGAGTCGCCAGCCTGCTTATTACCAAGGCTCAGGAAGTGATGATAAAAAACAAAATTACAACAGTCGAAACCACAGGCATACTTGAGGACAACTTCAAAGCCATACAACACTGGAAAAATTACGAGCACGTACAAAACAAACGCAAACGTTGCTTTGTAAAAGACTTTGAACAACAGGAGTCTGAGAAAAATAATTAAAACTCTATAGTGAAACTCATCCTTAGGTTTAAGGCTGTAACGATCAAAATAGGTATAACTAATAGGATTTGTTTTTTACGAAGCGATCCATTTGGCGGCGGTCGTCTTTTTCCCTGATGCTTTCACGTTTATCGTAGGCTTTTTTCCCTTTGGCTACTGCAATTTCCATCTTGGCCCAACCCTTTTCGTTGATGAAGAGTTTCACCGGAACTATAGTGAAACCGGTTTCGCGTGTCAGCCGATCTATTTTGCGTAATTCTCGTTTAGTCAGTAAGAGCTTGCGATCACGCCCCGGATTGTGATTATTGTAAGTGCCGTTGTCGTATTCGCTGATCTGAAGATTCTTTATCCAGAGTTCATCCTTGATCATCAGGCCGTAACTATCAGAGAGATTGACTTTGCCCAGGCGTACAGATTTGATTTCGGTTCCTGTCAGAACCATACCGGCTGTAAAGCGATCCAACAACTCAAAATTGAAGATAGCCCGCTTGTTTTTGATCGATATGTCCCTGGATAATTTCATTAGCTTAGACCCGGTAACAACTTGATAAGGATAAATTCTATCAGTATCGGAGACAACATGATGACCAAGGTAGTCAAAGCCGCAAAACGGCCTCTTAGCCTGTTAGGCATTTCATACAGCCCGCCAGATGCCTCCCATACGATGTACACTGTGTAAACGACAAAGATATACAGAAAAAAAAAGTCCTTGACCAGAAAAGTAAAAAACCTTACAAGCAACAGAGGCGTTAGTGAATACACACAGAGCTTCTCGGCCTTGATTTTACCGGGAGTCAGACCCAACCAGCTAACGAACAAACGATCCAGAACGAGCGAGGAAAGAAAGTAAGAAGCAAAATAAGCCGTAAAAACACGGATAAAGGTCTGAATACCCTGCCCCAACTCCACACGAAAGGCTTCTTGAGAATGGATAAAAGGATTTAAAAAAGCAGCCAAGCCAACCAAAGCCAGTAAAGGATAAAAATAAGCACTCAAATAGGGCTTATTCTCAGCTGTTTCTGCTGTTATTTCCTTCCATGCAGCAGCCGGGGCTGTTATAATCCGCCAGATACGACGAAAAAAGGCTTTATTCATTGTTTTTTATGTGCAGTGATTCCACTTTGGATAAACGTTCTTTTAATTCTTCTACTTTACTCAGCCTGATGCTCAGGCTCATAGAGCAAAGTTCTTGATACTGAGGATTGACAATTTGAGCTCCGCACTCATTGATAACATTCATCACCTCATTGGTATAGGGATACTCAAAACTAAGGCTGATTTCCGCATCCAGCGTTTTCTCCAGGATCCTGGCATTCGACAAGGCAGCTGCTGCAGCCGTTTTGTAGGCGGTAGTCAGGCCTCCGGTTCCCAGTAACACTCCTCCGAAATAACGCACCACCACGACTAAAACATTACTGAGCTTAAAGGAACGAATTTGACCTAAAATCGGGCGTCCGGCTGTTCCCGAAGGTTCTCCGTCATCGTTGCCCCTGTACTGCTCGCCTTCTACCCCAAGCATATAAGCATAACATATGTGGCGGGCATCAAAATAGCTTTTTTTGAATTGTTCCAGCTCTTGATGCACTTCCAGCAGTCCTTCTACAGGAAGGGCAAATGCCAGGAATTTGCTGCCTTTGTCTTTGTAGAGGCCTTCGCTGCGGTTGGCTATGGTTCTGTAAACATCAGTCATAGTATATTGCAGGCACTCAGGACCTTTCAATCATCCAGAGTATGTATAACCAGTCCTGAACGTAATTTAGGTTCAAACCAGGTGGTTTTGGGAGGCATAATGTTACCGCTGTCGGCAATATCTATCAATTGTTTCATCGAAACAGGATAAAGAGCCAAAGCCAGGGCCATTTCACCGCTGTCTACGCGACGTTCCAGCTCTTTCAGGCCACGGATGCCACCGACAAAATCTATGCGTTTGTCGCTGCGCAAATCTTTGATGCCCAAGATGCTATCCAATATCAACCCTGATGAAACGCTGACATCCAAAACGCCTATGGGATCGTTGTCGTCGTATCTTCCCGGCCTGGCGGTAAGCGAGTACCATTCTCCGTCCATGTAGAGACCGAAGTTGTGTAAACAAGAGGGTTTATAAATTACAGAGCCTTTGTTTTCGACGATAAAATCATTTTCGAGAGCAGCCAGGAATGATTTTTTATCGTGTCCGTTCAGATCTTTGACCAATCTGTTGTAATCTATGATCTGCAATTGATTATCGGGGAAACAAACGGCCAGAAAATAATTGTATTCTTCATTTCCTGTATGGGCAGGATTTTGCTCTTTCTTTTCGTTGCCCACCAGGGCGGCGGCGGCTGTACGGTGGTGGCCGTCGGCAATGTACAAAGCCGGCATCTGTTCGAAACAGCGACTGACAGTGTTGATGCTTTCGTCGTCGTCTATGAGCCAGAATTGATGACCAAAGCCATCGGGGGCAGTAAAGCGGTAAACCGGCTTTTGCTGTACTCGTTCTGCCACCAGCTTATCCAAAACTTCCTGAGCCGGATAAGCCAAAAACACCGGTTCAATATTGGCATTGTTCACTCTGACGTGCTTCATTCGATCTTCTTCTTTGTCGCGACGGGTCAATTCGTGCTTTTTGATGCGACCGTTCATGTAATCCTCCACGCTGGCACAAACCACCAAACCGTATTGGGTTCTGCCGTTCATGGTTTGGGCGTAGATGTAAAACATTGCTTTGTTGTCTTGTAGCAACCAGCCTTTTTGACGAAAAAGATCAAAGTTTTCTCTGGCCTTGATATAAACCTCAGGATCGTGTTCGTCTGTCCCCCGGGGGAAATCTATCTCGGGTTTGATAATATGATACAGAGAGTACTCGTTGTTGGCAGCTTCCTGTCTGGCCTCCTCTGAATTTAATACATCATAGGGCCGGGATGCCACTTTTTCTACCAGATGCTGTGGCGGTCGCCAGCCTTTGAAAGCTCTAATTTTTACCATGCTGATTTAGGGATTGACTCTGAATGTCTGATTGCCTTCTTTAAAGAAACTTACAATTTGTTTGGCGGCAGCTATTCCCGCGTTAATATTGGCTTCGGCAGTCTGGGCTCCCATTTTTTTGGGGGTGGAAAAATACCGGCCCGGGAACTTTTCGGCAAACTTGGCATCGGCGGCAGGCATGATATCAGTGATATACTTAAAATCAATTCGTTTCTCCATAAACATCATTAACGAAGTTTCGTCTATAACTTCTTTACGGGCTGTATTCACCAATATGGCATTTTTGGGCATGCGTCCCAGCAGTTCAGCGTTAATGGATTTGCGGGTTTCGTCGGTAGCCGGAATGTGCAGGGATACAATCTGACATTTCTCGTATAAATCTTCCAGCCTGCACAATACTTTGACCCCGTCATTTTCAAATAAATCTGCCCGGCAATAAGGATCGTAAGCGTAGACTTCCATACCAAAACCTTTGGCAATACGGGCGACACTGCGTCCCACGTTGCCATAGGCATGGATACCCAGCACTTTGCCCTTTAATTCAGCCCCCGAAGTGCCGTTGAACATGTTGCGCATGGCATAAACCATCATACCCAAGGCTAGTTCTGCTACAGCATTGGAGTTTTGACCTGGAGTATTCATGACACAAATGCCTTTTTCGCTGGCCGCTTCCAAATCGACGTTATCGTAACCGGCTCCGGCGCGCACTACAATTTTTAAATTTCCGGCTGTTTCAAGGACCTGACGATCTATGATATCGCTGCGGATAATTACAGCATCGGCCTTGGCAACAGCTTCGACGAGACTGCTTTTATCGGTGTATTTTTCGAGCTGTTCAAAATCGAAACCTGCTCCTTGAATTACTTCCCGTATACCCTTGACCGCAACAGGAGCAAAAGGTTTGTCTGTAGCAACTAGTACCTTCATAATTATTTTTTTGTTTTTAATTGGGCAAAACTTTTCATAGTGTCCACCAAGGCCTGTACGCTGGCCAGAGGCATGGCATTATATATGGAAGCACGGAATCCGCCAACCGAACGGTGACCTTTGATGCCCACCATCCCGGCTTCGGATGCGTATTTATTGAATTCGTCCTCGAGCGCTTCGTAACCTTCGGCCATCACAAAGCATACATTCATAATGGAACGATCTTCTTTGCAGGTAACGGTGCCTTTGAACAAGGGATTGTTGTCGATTTCGTCGTACAACAGAGCTGCCTTTTGTTTATTCATCTTATGTATGGCTTCCATACCACCGAGCTCCTTATACCAGAGCAGCGTTTGCAAGGCTGCATAAATTGGCACTACCGGAGGAGTATTGAACATGGATTCGTTTTCGACATGGGTTTTATAATTGAGCATGGTCGGAATAGGACGGCTCACTTTGCCCAACATACTTTTACGCACAATTACCAGTGTAACACCAGAAGGAGCCAGGTTTTTTTGGGCTCCGGCAAAAATCAGCGAATAATTACTAAAATCAATGGGTCGTGAAAAAATATCCGAAGACATATCGGCAATAACGGGCACACCCGGCTTGGGATCTTCATGCATTTCAGTACCAAAAATGGTATTGTTGCTGCAATAATAAAAATAATCTGCGTCTGCCGGTATCTCGAGATTCTTAGGAATGTAAGAATAATTGTCGGCTTTGGAAGAACCAGCTACCAGCACTTCTCCAAACATTTTTGCCTCTTTGATGGCCTTGGATGCCCAGGAACCGGAATCAAGATAGGCTGCTTTGTTTTCCAAAAAATTATAAGGAGCCATGGCAAATTGCAGACTGGCACCTCCACCCAGAAATACGACTTCGAATTCTTCGGGAATTTGGAGTAGTTCCTTGATCAAGGCGCGTGCCTGGTCGCAAACAGCAACGAACTGTTTGCTGCGGTGTGAGATTTCCATCAGTGAGAGGCCGGTGCCTTCGAAATTGATAATGGCATCTGCGGTCTGCCGGATAGTGTACTCACTCAGGATAGAGGGTCCTGCATAGAAATTATGCTTTTTCATACCAAAATATTAAAATGAATTGAAGCTTAGAAAACGCTGCGAAATTAGTGATTTATTTTCTTACAACAAGGCTTTAGTTTTATTTATTTAGTTCGTATTTTTGTGATTCTTGTTTCATTCCCGACAAGCCCCTTATTAAAATGACTAAACCCCTGGCAGAAAGAATGCGCCCTTTGACTCTGGAAGACTATGTCGGCCAAAAACATTTGGTTGGCCAGGGAGCCATATTACGAAAAATGATCGATTCCGGCTCCCTGTCGTCTTTTATTCTCTGGGGCCCGCCGGGGGTGGGCAAAACTACTCTGGCTAGTATTATTGCCTATAAATTGGAATGTCCCTTTTACAGCCTGAGTGCCGTCAATGCAGGAGTTAAGGACGTACGCGAACTCATCGAAACGGCCAAAAACAATCGACTCTTTCAACAAAAACCCCCTATACTTTTCATTGACGAAATACACCGCTTCAGTAAATCACAGCAAGATTCCCTGTTGGCTGCCGTAGAGCAGGGCATTGTCACCCTGATAGGCGCTACCACCGAAAACCCTTCTTTCGAAGTCATTACTCCCCTGCTCTCACGTTGTCAGGTCTATGTACTGAAAGCACTCGAAGAACAAGACTTGCAGGAATTGCTCGACCGAGCGCTCAGCAAAGATACTGAGCTGAAGAAACGCAAAATTTTGCTCAATGAAAGCGGCCATTTGTTTCGTTTTGCCGGGGGTGATGCCCGCAAACTGCTCAATATAATTGAGCTGCTTACTCAGTACCAGTCGGAAGATCCGGTAATCATCGACAACGAAAAAGTCACTGCAAGCATCCAGGCCAATCCCATGGCTTACGACAAAAACGGAGAAATACATTACGACATAATTTCCGCTTTTATTAAATCCATACGAGGCAGTGACCCCGATGCGGCGGTTTATTGGCTGGCCCGCATGGTCGAAGGAGGCGAAGACCCCAAATTCATTGCCCGTCGTATGCTGATTTCTGCTTCCGAAGATATAGGATTAGCCAACCCCAATGCCCTGCTGCTGGCCAATGCCTGCTTTGATGCCATCCATAAAATCGGTTGGCCCGAAGGCCGGATTATCCTTGTAGAAACTGCTGTTTACCTGGCCTCCAGCCCCAAAAGCAATTCTGCTTACCTGGCCATAGAAAAGGCTTCTTCTTTGGTTCGTCAAACAGGCAATCTCAGCGTTCCACTGCATCTGAGAAACGCTCCCACCCAACTTATGAAAGACCTGGATTACGGCAAAAACTATAAATACTCTCACGATTACCAAAATAATTTTGCTGAACAAGATTACCTGCCGCCCGAAATCAAGGACAAAAGCCTATGGTTGCCTCAGCAAAATACCGCGGAAAATAAGCTGAAAGAATTTCTGAAAGGGCTCTGGAAAAACAGGTTTAAATAAATGCCCGGCAGAATTCCCGATAAAAGAGCTCAATTAATACCCGGAGCAGAAGCAACGGAGCGGAATTCCTTGGGCGTTGTGCCGGTCTTATGCCTGAAAAAAGTAGAAAACTGACCGGTACTTTCAAAATTTAGTTCGTAGGCAATTTCGGTGATGGATTTTTCACTGTTCATCAACATATCCTTAGCGTGTTGC
>JAQUTN010000161.1 GCA_028694375.1 Bacteroidales bacterium | reverse complement strand
TCGATCATCTGGAACAGGGTTTTTCTCAGGTATTATCGCAATTAAAAAAGGCCCCGGTTGCTATCAGTTTTGCCTTCCCGGGACCGGCCGACTACAGCCGTGGCATCATTATGGATTTAAATAATTTCCCGGCTTACCGGGGAGGTATTGCATTAGGAGCTTTCTTGAAAAATCAGTTCAAATTACCGGTTTTCATCAACAACGACGCTGATTTGTTTACCTACGGCGAATGTATGGCAGGAGCCTTGCCCTATGTGAATCAAAGTCTCGAAAAAGCCGGCAGCACCAAACGTTACCACAACCTGATCGGATTCACTTTGGGTACGGGCTTTGGCTGCGGTATTACAAGGAACAACGAATTATACCTGGGTGACAACGGCTCGGCAGGCGAAGTGCTGCTGCTCCGTCACAAAACCAAACGCGACATCATCATAGAAGACGGTGTTTCCATCAGAGCCATTAAAAGAGTTTATTGGGAATTATCGGGCGATATGCGCAGGCTGGAACCTCTGGACATTTACAACTTTGCCGATGGAAAAATGGAAGGAGATATGCATGCAGCCAAAAAGACCTTTAAGGTCTTTGGTGTCATGGCAGCCGAAGGTATAGCCGCAGTTTCGACAGTCCTGGACGGGCTGGTGGTTTTGGGCGGTGGTCTGACCGGAGCCCGGAAATATTTTATGCCCTCACTGATGCAGGAATTAAACGGCAGCATCAACACTTTGGATGGCCAATCTAAAAGCCGCCTGGAGATGAAGGTCTACAATTTGGATCAATCGGCCGAACTGGAGGATTTCCTACACCCGGAAATCAAAAAGATTAAGGTTCCCCGCAGTAAGGAACTGGTCGACTACGAACCGCAAAAGCGTATGGGTATAATTGTGAGCAAACTGGGCACCAGCAAAGCCATAGCTCTGGGAGCTTATGCTTATGCCTTAAACGAACTGGATAAAAAACCAGCTTCAAGCTTTCATGCTTGAATTGAAAAAGAATTACTCCTTTTCCGACAAAACCATCTTGTCTCCGCCTAAATATACGGCGATCAACACCACTGTGTCGGTTCCGTTGTTTTGGCCGTTATGGTAAGTATTCCATACTTCCGAAATGCAATCGTCTTTGGAATAGACATTGCATTTCCCGGTTTTGAGTTCAACCTGCAATTCTCCCTGCATGACATACGCAAAAACCGGAATGCTGTGTTTGTGCCAGCCGGTGGCTTCGCCGGGCGGTATTGTTACTTTGCAAATACTTATCTCTGCACGTTCCACCTGAGGATAGGCCAGGGCTTGGCCAATATCACTCGTATCGGTTTTTAGCAAAGTTTCTACTTGAATTGTTTGCCTGTATTGGGCAAAAACCAGCCCATTCATACAAAACACCAGCAAAGCGAGCAATATGCGTTTCATTTACTTTCTACTTATTAAAAATCAAATCTATGTTTTCTGTCTCAAAATTGCCCGGTAGCCAGTAAAACCAGCGTACATGCCTCCTGGTATTCTACAGAAGCTTTTTGCAACATGGACTGTAATTCAGGATTTTCTGTACCCGGGTTAAAAATCACCCTGCTGGGTTTGAGCGAAAGTATATAATCGTAATAGTCTACTTGATTTTTAGCCGACAGATATAAAGTCACCGTATCAACATCGGGGTAACTCTGTTGGCGGATACTTATTTCCTTACCAAACAATTCTCCCGGGCGGTTGCCCAGCAAATATATGTCGTGCTTATGTGCCAACAATTGCTCGGCAGCTTTGTAGGCATAACGTTCGGGATTGGTACTTGCCCCGATTATCAGGGTCTTGTTTTTAGCATTGCTTTCCATATGGACAATATTATGACAATTGTTTACCTTCTTAAAAACAGAAGATTTTCTGCCTTTAAAACAACGAATATACGGTGTGGAATAAAAAACTCCGAAAGATAAAAAAAATAGTTTAAATGGGAAGTTTTATTATCTTTACACAGGATTTTTTTTAGTCCATAAAGCTCAGTATAACCAAGCCTCAGATATGGAACAGTACAACAAGACTAATTTCGAAATTTCCAAATTTATAACCAAATCATACAGTACGTCTTTTTACAGTTCCAGCCGTTTGCTGGACAAAGAATCCCGAACAGCCATTTTTGCCATTTATGGTTTTGTCCGGTTTGCCGACGAGATTGTAGACACTTTTCATCATGTGAATAAAAAAATCTTACTGGACACTTTTGAGCAACAATACCGGGAGGCTTTGTCCGAAGGAATAAGCATGAATCCTGTTTTGCATTCTTTTGTTCTGACTTTACGCAAATATGAAATCCCCAAAGAACTGGTAGATGCCTTTATGCACAGCATGAGGATGGATCTGGATAAAAAACACTATTTAAAACCCGAAGAATTCAAGGAATACATCTATGGCTCAGCCGAAGTTGTAGGCCTGATGTGTCTGAAGGTTTTTGTACAAGGCAAACAGGAATCCTACGAAAAACTGGTAGACGCAGCCATGGGCCTGGGCTCTGCCTTTCAAAAAGTAAATTTTTTTCGCGACCTGCGGGCCGATACCGAGGTATTAGGACGTTATTATTTCCCCGATTTCAAGCCCGAAAGCTTCGACAAAGAAACAAAGCTGGCTATGACCCGCGACATCCGGGCCGATTTCAAATTGGCAAAATCAGGAATCAGGCAGTTGCCGGGTCGTTCAAAATTGGCTGTCTATGTGGCCTACATTTATTATCTTGCCTTGCTCCGAAAAATTGAACGCAGTCCTGAGCAACTTATTCTCAGCAAACGAATACGCATCAACAATTTTCATAAATCTACGTTATTGTTTTGGGCTTTGTTGCGCTATCATCTGAAACTTCTTTAATTCAAACAGCTTAATTTTGTTTTATGAAATTCTCACTAACCGACCCTTTCGAAGTTCGCAAATTCTTTTTTATTTTTTATATAGTTGGCACTATAGGTATGTGTCTGCCCTGGACCTTTCCTCTTTTCGTTAAACTCATTCCATTGGCGCTGGTACTGAATTTGTTTTACCTGATTTATTTTCATAAAGACAGGAATAAAATCAAAGATATCAGCCTGTTTGCACTGATTTTTATTTTAGGTTTCGGCATAGAAGTACTTGGTGTAAAAACAGGAAAAATATTTGGAGTTTATTATTACGGAGACAGCATGGGCCCCAAATTGTGGGATGTTCCCCTGACCATCGGTTTCAACTGGCTGATCCTCACCTATACCACCGCCAGCTTAAGCGATAAATTCAAAATCCCCCTGAGCTTTAAAATTCTGCTGGGAGCGCTAATGATGCTCGCTCTGGATCTGATTCTGGAATTGGCCGCAGCCTCGATGGATATGTGGTATTGGCCAAACAACGAAGTAGTACCTCTGAGTAATTACCTGGTTTGGTTCGGTCTGGCCGTATTATTTCACATAATTCTGAGAATAGGCCGTATTCGTACCGAAAATGTACTGGCTATTCCAATTTTTATCTGCCAGTTTCTGCTCTTTGCCATCAGTCTGTTAATCAAAACAATTTTTGGATAATGCTCAAAGCCAGACATCATTGGTTTTTATTCCCCTTTTTTAAGCATCATGCTTTTCGTATCATGCGCAAACATTTTGCTTCGATACACTTATGCGGTGAACCGCAAACCTGGAATAAACCGGTTTTGCTGGTCTCCAATCATATCAGTTGGTGGGATGGATTTTGGGCCTTGTACTTAAACCAAAAAGTGTTTAAGAAAAGATTTCACGTAATGATGCTCGAAGAGCAATTGCGTAAACATCGTTATTTTAATTATTGTGG
>JAQUTN010000028.1 GCA_028694375.1 Bacteroidales bacterium | reverse complement strand
CATCCTTGTTTTCATACCTCGAAGTTTATTTAATAACAGGAAACAATAGGCTTGATGTTGAAAAGACAGCTACAAAAATACGAAAATTCCTCTTCAATATTCGCCTGGCATATTTAAACAAAAAATATACTTTCAGCAAGATTTGTATATTTTCACCGCAAGCTTTCTTTATTTTTGTACAAGACTTTGTCTATACTTATGGGTGTTCAGGAAATCAGTAAAAAGGAGTATACTGCCAGGATCAACCGGGTGATGGATTATATTGGGCAACATCTCGACGAAAACATCGATTTATCGACCATGGCAGAAATCGCCGCTTTTTCGCCCTACCACTTTCATCGGATTTTCAGCTATTTGGTCAACGAAACACCCAACAACTTTGTCTCGCGGCTTCGCCTCGAAAAAGCCGCCCAGTTTTTACAAAACAGCCCTGACAGCAGCATCAGCGATATCGCTTTTCGCTGCGGCTTTGTCAATGTTTCCTCTTTCAGCAGGGCTTTTAAGCAGTATTTCGGATTAAGCGCCAAAGCCTTTCGGCTTCAGAACAAAGCCATTTTCATCAAAGACGGCATACGATATAGCAAGAATGGTAAAATCATTAGCAAGATCGGTAAAAACGATCAACCGGTAAACGGACAACTTTGCAGCGTCGAACTAAAACAAATTCTCATTATGGAAACAAAAATCGAAGTGAAGCAAATGCCGGCGTTCAAACTAATCTATTGCCGGCACATGGGCGCATTCGACAAAATCGGACAAGCCTACGAAAAGTTGTTTAAATGGGCAGGTGCCCGCGGGCTGGCAGGGCCCGGCACCAAAACCATCACCGTTTATCACGACGATCCCGCCATCACGCAGGTAGACAAGGTCCGTCAGGACGCCAGTATTATTGTGGATGACGAAGTGATGGTTGAAGGTGAAATCGGAAAATCCAGCCTGCCTGCCGGAAAATACGCAGTCGGACATTTCGAACTCAAAGAAACCGAATTCGAAAAAGCCTGGAACACCATGTGTGCATGGTTCACCGAAAGCGGCTATCAGCCCGGTGACGGTTGCACTTACGAACTCTATCACAATCATTACAGCGATCAGGCAGAACATCGCTATATAGTGGATATTTGCATTCCGGTTAAACCGCTTTGAAATCCCAAAATCAGATCGTGTGGGGCTGTCTCTAAACAACTAAACAGTAAGGTGTCTTAGAAGTGTCCAAATGCAAGGCGATAAGATTGAGGGCAAAGGAGCGTACTTTAAGTACGTGACTGAGCCCGGATATCGAAAGTAACGCAGCAGTTGGACATTTCTAAGACACCAACATTTTATTCACAAGTGTACAGCTCTTTGATGGCCTCTTTCATTTTCCTGTTTTGTCTTTTCATCAGGAATACAAAACAGAGGGCAAGCACCGAAGAGGCAAGCCCCATACCGGCTCCGAAACCCCGGAAAAAATCCGCTAGCGGAATGCCCGAAAATTCCTCCAGAGCCAAAATCAGCACGAACGAAAATACCACCATCAGCATCAACATGTTCCTGAGCGAGTTTTGAAACTGTTGAACTTTCATCAGATGACTGAGTTGCTCCAGGCAGGGTTTGGACGACACAAAGGCTTTGTCTGCGGTTTTGCTCCTGAGGTAAATCCAATTTCGGCATTCTCCCACCTGTTCAATACCGGCTTCTCTCAGAAATTCCAGGTAGGATTTGCTTTCGCTTGCCGCGGTCTTTTTTTCGAGCAATTCCAGCTTGTATTCATACTGGCCGGGCTCTCCATTTTCGAAAACATATTTACAAATACTAGCCCATGTTAATTGCCAGCCTTGTTTTGACATCTCGTTGAGCCAACGCTCTTCTTTCTCGTATTCCCAGAGAAAGAACACTTTTCGTACTGTTTTTTTCATAGATTTATTGTGTGATTACTATTATGCCATTTTGAACCAACTCCTGAAGTCTGTCCAATTCAGCTTTAAATACAGATTTACCTAATTCTGTTATAATGTATTCTTTTTTTCGGCTTTCCTCCTCGCTTTCGAGGGCTTTGATCCAGGATTTCTCCATCAGAGCAGATAGGGCTCCGTACAAGGTACCTGCCGACAGACTGAGCCGGCCCTTTGTCAATTTTTGCGTTTCCTGCATTATACCATAACCGTGCAAGGGTTGATGCAGCGCCAGCAAAATGTAATAAACCGCTTCTGTAAGCGCAATGTTTTCGGATTTGTTCATATTTGTTCGTATTATTTCGTCTTGACAAATTACATCGTCTTGAAAATTCACTTCGTCTTGTTAAATTACATCGACAAGCAATATACCGCCCGCCTTTATATCGGTTGACGATACAAAGGTGCACGATATATTTTTATCTTCCAAACTTTTTTACAAAAAAATCAGAAAAAAAATTATTTCAGCTCTATATGTCTGGCATTATGACACTTAGAATGAATGAATGAATGAATGAATGAACGAGTCAAACAGTCAGCAACCAACTGAGCAACTTTCCAGGCAAGTGACTGTGAATGTGAGTAAAGGTATGTGTGAAAGTGAGAGTTTGATAAATTACTCCAACTCTTGCCACCATTCAGTAAATGATTGACCAGGATCGTCGAGCTTGACAACTTCGCCAATAAGAGGAGTTACCAAAGAAACGGGTTCGGAAGAATGTTGGTTTAATTCACTCAGACGTGTCAGTGGCTCGTTCCAGGGGTGAAAAGCCAGACTGAATTTACCGGAATGCACCGGAAGAACTCGTTGGGCATGAAGGTCTTTGGCCGACAGAAGAACGTCTTCGGGGAAATTATGGATATTCCTCCACAAGGCATTGTACTGTCCGTTTTCCAAAACAGCCAGATCGAAGGGGCCGTGTTTTTTCCCGATCGCTGCCACATGGCAGCCGTAACCTCCGTCGCCTCCGATAAACAGACTAAAGTCCGGTGTCTTAATTACAAAAGACAACCAGAGCGTATTGTTTCTGGACAAAAAACGGCCGGAAAAATGCCTCGAAGTTTCGATATACAAGCAAATCTTATCGTCCAGCATCAAATTTTCAGTCCAATCCATTTCTATTATTTTGGAAGCAGGATAGCCCCAATACGACAAATGCGAGCCGACCCCCAAACCGCAAACAACCATACCCACTTTGCCTTTGAGTTTTTTGATAGTCCTGTAATCCAGGTGATCGTAATGATCGTGCGTAATCAGCAAATAATCTATGGGAGGCAAGTCTTCCGGCTTGAACACAACACTCCCGGGAAAAGCCCTGAGCATGCCGGGCACAGGCGAAGCTCTCCTGCCCAATACCGGATCGACCAGAAAACGCTTGCCCTCGAGTTGAAAATAATACGAAGAATGCCCAAACCAGACCAGGAAATTTTGTTCTGGAGGGAGGTCTTTGAGCTTGGTTTTTATCGAAGGTAATTGGGCAGCCGGCCGCAAGTTTTTCTTGCTTTTAAAAAGAAACTTGGGGAAAACGCTTTTATTGTCGCTTTGTTCCACAAACATGGGCGTGTATTCCAAATTGTGAAAACGACCGTTTTTATAATGCGCCGATGCCTCTATCCTGGCCAGACGCTTGCCCGAGGGGGCTTTACCGAATTGCGGAATTATCATAAGTATAAAAAAAAGTAACAACAGGGCCGCTGCAAGGCCCACTATACTCCAGAGAGTTTTTCTGAGAATTTTCATTTATTAATAACGGTCGTTTTCTTAAAATATTTTGTATTGCTTTGCTGATAGAGAATACCGGTCATGGCCAATAATATTCCTGAAACAATTAATATAGATTCTACAGAAATCAGATCGGCTAGCGGCCCAAACAACAAAATAGCCAAAGGCATGGCGCTGGCTGAAATAATCTGAACTATGGAAAAAACCCGGCCCATTTTGGAAGCTTCGGTATTTTCCTGAATAAAGACCGTTTCGGCCGTGGCTATGACAGGCATAAAGAATCCGGCTATACCCATAATTATCAGATATATAACAAAGTTTTCGGCTACTCCCAACAAGGCAAAAGTCACTCCAAATGCCACCAGCGATACGGCTATGGCTCGAATTTTGTTTTTAAAATTGCCATAAATCGAAACAAAAACACCTCCAACGATAGAGCCCACGCTCCAGACAATTTCGTTGGCAGACAGCATCCATACGGAATTTCCGAAACTGCGTTCAATAAGCAGGGGGGTAAGCACTGCTGCCGGTGTTATAAGGAAAAATGAAAAGCCGTAGCAAATAATAATTCTACGCAACAAGGGGTGTTTAAAAGCATAGCTGACTCCCTGCTTCAGATCATTGAGCATAGAAGCCGGGGCATCGCTGCGCAGGACTTTCTCCAGTTTTATAAAATTAAGAATCAGAATTGCTATCAGAGCTGTAACGACATCGAGCATAAAGGCCCATACAATAGTCAAGGAGCCAAGCACCACCCCTCCGACAGCAGGAGCCAGTAACATCAATATCGCTCCGAGAGTTTGGTTGATACCTTGTACCCGCGCGAGTTGTTCAGGAGGCACAAGCTGAGGATAAGCTGCATTTACGGCAGGACTGTGTACGCCTGCTCCAATGGAACGAACCACCGCTACTGCCAGTAAAAGTTCCAGGCGTTGAAAACCGGCCAAAAAGGCCAGAGCCAATCCCAGAGTTGTCAAGGCAATAAAAGCGTCGGCCAACATGATGAGATGCTTGCGGTTATAGCGGTCGGCCCATACTCCACCCCATAGAGAAATCACTACCTGGGGCAACATGGAACAAACCGTGGACAGCATAAGCCAGAGGCCTGAAGAAGTTTCAAGGGTAATATGCCATATGATGGCAAAGGCCACCACCGAGGAGCCAAACAGGGAAATATTCTGACTAATCAGAAATAAAACAATTTGCTTGTTAAACAAAGGAATTTTCTTTGTGTTTTTCGCGCTGCTCATACTATATTATACCAGAAAGCAAGAAAGCCTCTTTAAAAGCCTGCAAAGATAATCAGCATTTTGCTTGTGAACGCAAAGCCAGCTTGCGAACCACCACAATAAAAAATCCGGTCAGAATAAGATTACTTACTATGGTAAGCACAGAAATGGCCAGCAAAGGACCGCCTATATTGTAACCTATGGCAATAAAAATAATGCCGGCGCCTACTTCTCCACGGGTAAACATACCAAAAGCAATCGCCAGGCGCTCGCTGATCTTGCGGTCGCGATAATGCAACAAGGGATACAATTTTCCCAAATTGGACAAGACCGTAACCACCAATACGTGTAATGCAATTTCACCCCAGCTCATCACCAGCCGGCTCGAAACGGAATCTCCGCTTACTTCGCCCAGCCCGCCTCCTATAAAAACAGGCATACTCATGCCTACTAAAAACATGAACAAATAAGAGATTACACTGGAAACTTTTAAATCGGACTCTTTTTCGTAGTGTTTGTTTCGCATCACCATACCCAAAACAAAGGCCGGCAACAAGATTTCAATGTGTACCCCGTTAGGCAAAAACAGTTGGGTGCTTTTGTAAATCAAATCCGACAAAAGCACTACTCCCAATCCGTAGCCTAAGACATGATACCAGCGCTGAGGTAATTTATACGCGTTTAACTTGTTCCATCCGATGAACAGTAAAATAAACACAACCAACACAATAATTAGTAATTCCCACTGTAAGCCCACCATAAAAATCTGCAAAGGCACCATCAGTAAAATGGTATCCAGATCATCAAAAATAGCCAGTGTTTGAATCTTCTTATAAACCCAACTCGTTTTAAGACCTACCGCTGCCAGCATGGCAAACAAAATACCGGCCGAAGTGGGAGCCGCAAAACGACTCAACAATAGGTTTTCTTTCCAGGCATCCCAATTTCCAAACATGCCTTTGGGCATAAGAGCCATATAATACACCGCTACAAAGATCCAGGGCAAAGCCGCGGTCATCATTGCTACGTAATAATCAAGCGAGTACGAACGCCATTGTTTTTTATCCAGTTCGAACTCTCTGCCCACATTGATCATGATAAAAGCCAGAGCCACCGACAATGTGAATTTTGCCACTGCACTGAATCCGGGATAAACTTCGGCCCCCAAAGCCTTGGGTAAGAACTGAGAAAGGGCTAAACCGCTGAGCAAACAAAGGGAAAAAATCAGAATTTTTTTCATTCAATCATCTGTTGATGTATATGCACACAAACATCCCAAAGCAAGCTGGGATAATATAGACTAAACCTATTCGTAACATAGGACTGCAAAGGTAAGCATTTCTGTTTTCCTGAGCTAATAAAATAAGCTTAAATAGTAACGCAACAAAGACTTACAGTAATAACACAGGTTTCTTACTGCCTCTGTTTTGTGATCTAAACAAAAGGTTAAAGAATATAGCCGGGAGCACAAGAATGATTGATTCCGGTATAGAGCTTTAGTTTAAGCCGAAAATAAAGGGGAAACCAATAATAACGAACAAAGTCCAGCACAAATAAACAGGCAGGAAACTCCCGATAGCGGATTCAAGATCGGTCAGGGACTTTTTCTTAGTAAGAATTTTAAAGATTTCGTACACTATCAAAAGCAAATGAATCAAGATCAAAAGATTAGAACCCAATACTGCCGTACGGTTGGGAGTAAATCCATATTCGCTCAGCCTGTAAATAATAGCCGACAAGGCAAGTGCATCAATGATCAGGCTAAGAATAAGTAAGACCAACAAACTATAAAGATTAAAAACCTGTCTTTTTTGTGTTTTGAGCTCCGAAACAGAAAAAACAACCAAAGCCATTACCCCCAAGAGCATTAAATTGAACAACAACAGAAACTCCCTGTCACCGTATAAATCCTTGCCCGTGATCAAAATACTCAAGAGATAGGCCAGCAGGCTGATCACAACCAGAGGATTAAATAATGAGGCGATAATCGGAGCAATCTTATTAGTAAGCACTGAATAATGACGGAGGACAAAAGCAGCTACCACAGGGACAGAGACAGCTCCTATCATTACAATGTACTCAAGGTAAAATTTTTCAATATTCAGATCAATCACCGAGAATAGACCCAGGGTCATTGCTGTGAGGACTCCTCCGCTTATCACTAAAAGCGTTGAAAAAATAACCAAATCTCCGTTATGTCTCAGATAATCCATGCGCAGACTCTTGTCCCTTAAATTAAAATCAATAAAAATCAGGCCGTACAAACACCAAAGCATCAAAGGCAAATGAATGTATATCAAATTGATGACAGCGCTGTCTCTATTTGTCGGCAATACATTCACATAAATGGCCGACAAAATAAAAAGGGCCAGACTTAACCAAACTTGCTCGGGCTTATACACTTTTCGACTTGAAAAGGCATATCCGGAAAGCCCAAATAAAACAATCAGGCCGGCATTTCTTTCAAAAAAAAGAAAATCTCTCTCTTCAAAATTCAGTATTTCCGGAAGTTTAATCAACAAACCACAGCAAACACAGATCAGAATGAGCCAAAGGATATTTTTCAGCGAAATGGGCCGGGCGGCCTCCGGGGCATCTCCGGAACTCCGGGTTTTACTGATCTCTTGGGGGCCCTTGGTGAGCAGTATGCCTTTTTCGCCCGAGTAGCTTAGCCGGGCTTTCCAGCAAGCCGCCACAGGACTGCCTGCCAGTTGGGGATACAGCTCAAAAAAGGCTTGTTCAAAAGTTTCTTCGTCGGCACGGTAAAGAGCTTCCAACTGCTCTTCGTTCTCAATATTGGCCAAAATTTTTTCTTTCATGAAAAACTGCCGGATTAGTTGGTTTGATTTGATTAAGCTTGGTCAGCTTTGGTTAAATCTGATTTGGTTGCTGTTTTTCTACTTAAAGAATTTCTTTACAATTAAGCTGTCCAGCGAAAAGCTGCCCGGCCCAACCAAGCCTATAAAGAATAAAACACCGGCATAAAGCAGGGGCAATTCCTTGCGCATAAAGGGATCGGAAGCATGCACCACCAGAGCCGCCACCAACATGGTAACCAACATGGGAATAACGGCATAACGAGTGCCTAGTCCAAAAATCAGTAAAATGGAACATAAGAACTCAGCCAATACTGCCAGTATCAGCGAAGTGCTTGCACCCAAACCTATGGGATCGGCAAACTGCACCGGTCCCTCGCCTGTCAATAGTTGTAATTTCCCGTAACCGTGCGTCAGCATCATGGCAGCCACCAGAATACGCAAAAACAATAAGGCGGTTGAAACCAAGGCAGAATAATTGGCCGTGCTCAAAGTCCACTTAATAAACTTTTTCATAGTTGTTGTTTTAAAAACTGATTACCACTCTTTTTTTACGAAATTACTCAAATATAATTTATCCTTTTTCTTTTTCAAATCCATCAACAAAACTTTAGATTCATTTTTGTTCATTTCAAAAGCTACTTTAATATCGGAGTTTATGGTGATATTAAACGGTTTTATTTGTTTTGTAAAAGACTTTTCCCAGCGGCCTGAGAGAATTCGTGTTCCTTCTGTATCCGATAATTGAACATCAACAACAGAATCGTTAATAAAATAGAGGTATTCAATATGATAAATATCCTTGTCTGAATCCTTTTGTTTACGATCGTTTTTCCACTCACCGAGTATGTCTTTGGTGCTAAATTCAGTCGGCTGACTAGACCAATCCAGGCAGGAAACAGCAACAATAAGTATGCCCAAAAGCAGGAAGCTGTTATATAATTTTCGTTTCATGGCTGTACTTCCGTATTAAAGTCAAAAAAATATAGAATATTATTACAACGTTAAAGATAGACTTTTATTTCACTCTTTCAATTAGTGTTTTCATTTCCCTGATTTATTATTTTATGATACTTTGTAAAATTATCCTCAGAAATAGACAGCAGATCAAGCTAATTCTATCAATTCAAAGTTTACGAACAGCATTCAGGCATGAATAAGCTTTGAATCCTGACTAAATTCGTAGAAAATTAAAAAGCTTCTAAGCACTATAATCTGAGTTTTTCTCTAAGCAGTTTGTAGCCCGCCTGGCTGAGCTTTATTTTATCGCCGTTTTTCAACATTACTTGTTGACTTTGTTTCTCGTATAATTCGATACGTGAGATGGCTTCCACATTAACGATGCATGAACGGTGCACGCGAATAAACTGATTTTGAGGAAGCTGCGTTTCGAAATATTTCATCGTCTGTTCTTTCAGGAACTTGCCTTTTTCGGTGACTACCTGCACGTAATCTCCGTCAGCGACCAGACAGAGAACCTCTGCAATGGGTACTACATGAATTTTGGTGCCCGATTTAACGGCAATTCTTTCGATCACTGATGTGTTTTCGGATTCATTCCGACTGTTGTCGGATTCATTCCGAACGTTTTCGGTTTCCTTTCGATTGTTTTCAGGCTCGTTCTGCTTGTTTTCGGTTTCCCGGTTTCGGCCGTTAATCTCCTCATCGTTATTTTCCTGTTCTTTTTTATATTTCAGGCAAAGCAGCAGTATCAACAGGTAAACCAGTACAGAGGAGAAAATACGCAACGGAATCAGGGCATAAAAAACACTACGATAAGTTTCGTCAAAAAACAAGAACTCTATCGAATAGCCCATACCAATGGTAATTCCGAGCACGACAACTCCCAGCGCGACATAATTCACAATCCTGACGGGAAGCTGCAGCACATTCATATTCCCAAAGCGAATTACATTCAGCAAGGGAACTGCGATTACAAAGTATAAGATGCAGTATATGAATGTGTCCAGCAGCAGTATAAAAAAAGGCAAGGGTACAACAAGCGCATGGATTGACAAAGTTTGCAATACCGCAAACCCTGCCAAACCAAAGACAATGAAACCCCATTTATTTTTGATAACTTCAAATAGCATCAATTGATGTATTAGTTATAAAAGAAAAGCTAGCCTATGATTTCTCCACCACCGAATATGCAAGACCCCTTTACAATTAATCTGCGTGTTTTGTCTACCGGTTCTATGATTCTGCGTTTGTCATCAAAGCCTCCGAAAACAGCATCCAATTGAGAAACCACTGTCCAGTCGCCCGGAATATACAAGGTAATTCCTCCGAAAATCGCATTAATTACCAGATATGTATCGCCCTCCGGCAGTTTAGTCCTGCGCAGGTCAAGTGTAGCTCCACCAAAAATAGCGTTCATCTCACCGCCTTTAAACACTTCGTCTAAAATAATGTGTTCTCCGCTTCCAAAAATAGTGTTTTTTTCGAAACCGGAAGATAAGTTGCCGGTGGATTTATGCTGATAGTGATGGCTTTTGAATTTCCAGTAATCGGACCAATCTTTTTTGGGAGCAAGAAAGCGGAAGGCAATAAAAATCAGACCGGCGCAAATGAGCAGAAAAGGCCAGTAAACAGCGGTAAAATCATCTCCCATGCCCGGGAATGTTTCGGGAAAAGCCCTGAAAATTTTCGGCAGCAGAAAAAACGCCCCTACGATGATCCAGACAGAACCCCAGGCAAACTGCTGTCTTTTGCAGAAGTGACACAATCCGATCAGGATAAGTATTGAAGGCCAGGAGAAAATAAGGCCTTTATAAGCTTGCGGAATAACTCCAAAATTGATTCCGAGTAAAACGGCTCCTACTACGATTAATAGTATCCCGAAGCCCAATCCGCGAAAACGACGCGGGTGCGCTGTGTTGTTTGATAATGTTTCCATTTTTGTCGATTTAAAATTTTTCGGGACAAATGTATAGCCTGAGCGAAGTGTTCCCAAAATAAAATCGACGAACAAAGGATTTTTCCTGATGAATAAAAGAATTTGTTCGCTTTAGGTCGGGAATTTACAACAGAACCTCAATTAGTGCACCTCGACAATTACCCTTTTGTACCTGGTCAGTGAGGGCCGACCCTTATCGCTGACAGCCAGTATAATATGCATGGTACCCATCCGGGCTTTTTGGGGAGCAATAAACCAGGCTTCCTGCTTGTCGGAATCGTTTATTTTCAATGGGCTACCCGTTCTGGCCGTACTCATGGCAAAAGTTCCGGGTTCTCCGTACAAAAACCACTTGTATGAAAGACTGTCTGCATCGGGATCGGAACTGCCCGCTGCACTTAAGTTTACCCGCTCCCCGGCTTTTGCACGAAGGTAGGGTTCGTGCCCGAGTTTGGGCACCGGAGGATGATTTGCCTCATCATAGGGTTTAATGCTCCAGTCCATACGAGCCGAGAAATCATTTTGAAAATGTTCTCTCCAGCGCCATATCGTGGCGTGGTTGGTGGTGTGCCATCGGCCGTCGCTGCCCAGTACCTCATCCATGGCGTTGGTCCAGAGCGGGCGGGTTTCGGGCTCCAAAAACCATTTCTCAAATTTGGGCAGATAATATTCATAACGGCCTCCCCAGCTCCCCCAATCGGGATGTTCCGGATCACCCAGCCCATTATCTATCAAAAACATAAAGCTTGGCGAATCGCCTTCCATCAAAAATTTAACATCCGGGTATTGCTGACCCAAAGGCCCTTTGTTTTGAATGTTGTTGTCCACCCAGGTATTGTCGACCAGACTGAAATCGCCTCCGGGGCAACGGGCATGAAAATAATCTCCGCTGATTCCACTCCAGGTGGCGTAATGATAGCCTCCGTAAGTGTGAAAACCGGGACTGGCAATATAAAACAGTTCCGGGAAAGTTTTGCGAATCCAGGGTCCGCTGTCGTCCTGGTCAGAAATGGTATACACTCTGAGTTTTGAAACAAAGTGTTCCACTTCCTTTTGTGAGCGGGTTTCTTTTACTTTCCACAAGGCTTGTGCCAGACAATTGGGGCCTCCCCAGGCCAAAACCCAGACCGGTCTTGAATCGGGACGATCGACCGCCCGGATAATTAATTCCGAACCCGGCGAATCCATGTCTTCACCAACGGCTCTCATGCCGTAATCGGCTCTTCCTTCCCTAAGTACAGATAACAAATACTCTGCCGAAGGAAAACCCGGTTCGTGTATTTCCAGATTATCCCTGACCTGACTGTATGCTTGCAGTATTTCCTTAATACGCCAGGCCGCCGTTTCTTTTTGCTGATGCACCGAAGTGGTGGCCACCAGGCCCTCCACATCCCATTGATTGGAATAACATAAAAACCTCACCAGCGACATGGCATCGTCGGGTTCGTTTTCGATGTCGGTCAATACTATAATTCTGTGTTTTTCGGAAGCAATCGAATGAAAATTGCCCGAAAACGAACTAAGTACTACCAACAACAAAATAAGTTTTGTCATCAGTTGCCCCGGCAGGACTATGGTTGACTGGTAAAAAAATGAAGGTGTTTCTCTGTTTGGCATGGTTTTAGGAGATAAACGGTTTTAATTAATACTATTCAGGTAGTGCTCCAGCATGGTATAAGATTCAGCGTTTAACTTATTTCGGTCTTCGGGGTCCTTGGGATTGAGACCCTGTTTCTTTTCCCATTCATCGGGCATACCATCCAAATCGGTATCCAAGGGAGCTTCTGTGCTTTTTAATTCGGGCCAGCCGCCCACTTCTTCCTGGCTTTGAATAATCCGGCCTGTACGCTGACGAACATCTTTTACTATGCGTTGATCTGCCGGATCGCGTTTAGGAAGTACTGCTCCGCCTGTTTCGAGTACTTTGTTGTAAGCAACAGAAGCCTCCTGGGTTTGAACAAGGCCGGCTTCAAAGGCTTGTTTTTGCTTATAGGAAGCAATCTGATCCTCAGTCCAGCTTTTGTTGAATTTCACCAACTTCCACTGATCTTCGGGCAAGGTATCCATGTAATAATTCCCGGCGAAATAGGCACGATTGTAGGCTGAGCCGGTAGAATAAACTATACCGCTCGCTTTTGAATCCTGTCCGGGAATAAAGTAATTATTCACAAAATTCAAGCGGGTCACACTTACTTTGTCGGCATTGTAAGCGGCATGTTCCCCACCCCAGTTGTAAACGACATTATTTCTAAAATCGAGCAAGAGGCCCAGGGGATCCTTATCGTGAGGATTGGAATCGTAATTGCCCGGTCGGGGATTGCGTCCTCGGTTGTGAGCGTACAAATTATGCAGGAAACTGTATTTGGCTCCTCCTGTGCCGCGTATGAGGGAACCAAAACCATGTCCGTCCGGATTCAGGCCTTCGGTGATGAAACACCATTGAACAGTCACATTACTCAAATTCGGAGCTTTGGTCGAAGCAGACAACACCTCGTCCAGACTCCAACCGGCAGAACAATGATCCAAAATGATATGTTGGCCCGAAGAAATGCCGATAGCGTCCTTGCCTTGCAAACTTCCCTGCCCGTGCTTGCCGTCACCCAGCCTGACCCGAAGGTAACGAATGATGACATGATCGGCTGCGATGCGCAGGGTTTCGCCACGTAAACAAATTCCATCTCCCGGAGCCGTTTGACCCGCTATGGTAATATTGGGATGCTCGATATTAAGTCTTTTTTTTAAATCAATAATGCCCGAAACAGCAAATACAACCGTACGCGGACCTTCCTGCTCTACTGCAGCCCGCAAACTACCCGGCCCCTCGTCGTTCAGATTGGTCACATAAAGCACCTTTCCTCCGCGACCTCCTTGTGAATTTGCCCCAAAGCCCTCTGCTCCGGGAAAAGCCAAGGGCTGGGCATAGCTATAAGATAAAAACAGGACTAAAATAAATCCCGCGAATAGTTTTCTTTTCATAGTTGAAGTTTATAAAAGTTGGCGACTATTGATTTCTCATTGAGTATGCAAAAACATCAAAGCTCCTGCATCACCAAATATACTGTATAAGCAATGTAGGAGCCAAACAAAATAGCTGCTTCCCAGCGATCCAGGCGTTTTCTTTTTCCGACAATCATCGAAGCTAAGAGAAAAACAGTCCCGCCCAACAGGATATACAAATCCATATTGAATTTCGGATTGTAGGCAATAGGTCTTATCAAACCACTAATACCCAAGACCAACAGAATATTGAAAACATTTGAACCGATGATATTTCCTATGGCAATATCGGAATTCTTTTTGAGGGCAGCCACTACCGAAGTTACCAATTCAGGCAGTGAAGTGCCTGCAGCCACAATCGTCAATCCAATAATTTTTTCGCTCACACCCAAAGTGCTTGCAATATTCACACTGTTCATCACCACCAATTGTCCTCCTATAATCAGCCCGGACAATCCAACCAATATCAAACCCCAAATCTTAACGTTCGATTTGACGACTACATCGGTATGCAAAGTTGAATCCCTTTTCATTTGATTAAACACGTAATACATGAAAAGCAGAAACAACAACAGCAGAACAATAGCTTCCCAACGGCTTAAGCTGCCTGGTTCTGAAAAATTAAAATCATTCAGAAAAAACAAGAGCAATACCGTAATAAACAAAGATATCGGTATCTCTTTGCGAGCAGTAGAAGACTGAACAACAATGGGCATGATGATGCCTGACAAGCCGAGAATAATGAAAGTATTGAAATTGTTGCTGCCAATGATATTGCCCAGAATAAGATCGGAATAGCCATTCACAGAAGCCACTACGTTCACCACCAATTCAGGAGCCGAAGTACCAAACGCCACAATCGTCAGCCCAATCGCCAAATCGGACATTTTGTATTTTTTCGCTAAAGCAGAGGCTCCGTCAACCAACCAATTTGCACCATAAATCAAACAAGCAAAACCAACAACAACCAGTAGTAAATATAGGATCATATTGAATTAATTATTTTTTTGGCCATGAGAACGAAGCCTGCTTAGTCTTAGTCTTAGGCTATGCGCTCCGGTTTTAAGTCGGAGTTCCGCTTTCAGATGCAAATTCCGACTTTAATAAGCTGTAAACTTCTAAATCGGTAAAAGTATTTCCACTAAGTAATTCTCCTTCACGCTCGATACCTTCAAAAGTAAAGCCCAGTCTTTGAGGAATTTTCTTACTGGAATAATTAGCAACTGCACAACGTATCTGTACGCGATTCATCCCCATTTTTTCGAAGGCAAAAGTACAAAGAGTTTTGGCGGATTTGGTAATAATGCCTTGTTTTAAATATTTTTCAGATAGCCAATAACCCATTTCGCTTCTCAGATTTTGCCTGTCGGTATCTTTAAAACCAATCAATCCGGCAAAATTTCCCTCTTTAAGGATACAGAACACAAATTCAAACTTTTCTTTGGGTGCCTGAATTACTGACTCCACATATTTTTCGGTATCGGAGAGTTCCCGGGTGAATTCCACAAAAGGCAGCCATTTGCCCAAATGCTCCCGCTGCGTATCAATGGTCTCAAAAATGGAAGGGGCATCGCTCCCTTCCAATTCTTTTAATACAAGATTTGTGTCCACTTGCAAGACGACAGGTTCTTTCATAAAACTTATACTTGGAAGCTGTTTTAATTTTCTACGAATTATTTATCTTTCCAATTCCACCATTTAAGGAGTTCAGGATCGGGATGATCTTGTTCGGCATAATAAACCGCACATTTGAACACATACAACACACAGCGGTCCTGAACATTTCCGCGCAGTTTGCAAAGACTGTCGTAGAGTTGTGAGGGATCTTTGCGTAGCAGGTCACTGACCTGATAAATACCCAGGTCTCTCAAATCCCTGGCCAGGCTCTTGCCTATGCCGGGAATAGATTCCAACAATTGGCTTTTTTTATCGCCTTTTTTAATCATATTCTGAAAAAATCACCAATCCAGCAGTCGTTTTTCGCCCTCCAGCGATTGAATTTCGGATACTTCCTGCGAAACTTCCAGCACCCCTTTGTATTCGCCTTCTGCTCCTCTGACTGCAAAATATTGAATATAAATCATTTCGCCCCGCATTTTAATCCAAAAAGTAGCCCGGTCCTGCTGGCCTTTTTTGAAAGATTCTACAATCTTTTCGACTACATGCACACTTTCGGGCGGATGGCAATTGCTGACTTCGCGCCCTATTACTGCCGTTGTGCGGGGAAAAATCCGTTTTTTGGGAGCAGAAAAATAGCGAACTTTATTGTGCTCGTCCACATAGGTAATATCCACCGGCAAATGATTGAATACGAGCTTGATTTGCTCAATACTCAAAGAGCCTGTGCCCAGATTAAGCCTTGCAGGTTCCTCCCACGACAGAGGCGTATTTCCAGCGGGGCTCAGCTGGTCTGAGTTGCTGGTTTTGCCTGCGCCACTTGCTGCAGCTGAGCGATCTTTTGTATTGGTGTTTTCTGCCGGAGAAATATCGCTTACCCCGGCTGTGAGGGATTCCGGCTGCACAAAAGGATAAGTCAGCTCAGCAGCCGTTCTGCTCATACTCTCAAAATGTTCCTCAGCGAGAGTTGCCAGCATGTGAGGGAACAAGATCCGCTCTTCCCTGAACTTAATGGCCAGCATATTGAAGAAAATATCGCCTACAGCTTTATTGAAAGATTTTAATTCCAGCTTGTCCTCTGCGAGTTGAGCAAGCACAAACTTGATGTTGCGCCGGATATCGTCGTGAAACGACCACATAATCTGCACACATCGATAATCCTGCCACTGTTCTTCGAGCAGGGGAAACATGACATTTTCTTTAATAGTATAGTGTTGCACAAAAAGCTCAAGTTCACTGAACAAGCTCAACAATTCTTTGCGTAGGCTTGCCTCGTCAGGATCTTTTACAAAGGCTTTAAAAACAGGCCTGATCTTGTCGAGCAGCAACTCCATCCGGCGATTGTTTTGTTCCAGCAGCTCCAGAAAAGAACCGGGCGGAGGTTCCAATCGTTTATAATCACGTATGCCGGAATGAAAAATATTCAGCAGCTTATTGGTCAATACCTTAATTTCGTCCATAGTATGGCCTTCCAATACCACCCGATCGAACAAAGCAATAAAGTCCGAAGGCAGAACACAGGATAAAAAATCCTTGTTTTCGGCCACAAATGCACCCGCATTCCCGGTTTTCAATAAAATATCCGAGAGCTCCATAAGCTTTACCAGTCTGGCAGACTGAGTTTGGCTAAATGCTGACATAATTTATTGTCTGAAAAATATCCAATATTCGTCTTCGGCCTGCTGATCGAGCCAATGCTTATAATTCATACTGATGGTTTTGTCCAACAGTGGGGCCGGTACAAAAGGGGCAGTCACTTTGAGAATTTCGTCTTGATTTAGTTTTTTGATGGCCGATAACACTTCGTGGACGGGCTGTTCGCCGGCGTTCAAAATATTACTGATGTCAATGAAAACGATCACCCTCGATTCATCAAACCAGGAAGGCTTTTGGTAAACATAATCGCGAGCATCTGCTTCCAGAATATCGTCCAGTTTTTGTCCAACTTTTTTGCGCAGCGAATTAATCAGTTCTTCCACTTTCAGGCCGGCAATAATGGCTGCCTGGCTCAGTGTGGTAATTTTGGCAATGGTTTTACGCAAGACCGGATTCTTGAGTTTCTTAAAAGGAGGCGCCAGTGCAATCAGCGTTTCCTCCAGCTGTGGATAAGCTTCCAGCAACTCGTATATTTTTGTTTTGGGGCTAATAATAAGATTTTCCATATTCTCTTGATTCTAACACTTAACTCTGTCAATAAACAAGCCTTTAGCAAGGGCTGGCATGATCTTAAGTTGATTTAAACAGTTCACTCAAACTTGTTACTTGTCTGAGTCTGAGCTGTAGGACAAGATTCGTCTTTCGCCCTCGAGGGCTCTGTTTTCGGACAAATCCTGAGAAACTTCCAGCGTACCCAGGTATTCGCCTTGTTCATCGCGCAAGGCGAAATACTCAATCTTGATGAATTTACCTTTCATTTGTATCCAGAAGGGGGCATGCGAAGCTTTGCCCGATTTGAAATCCTCCAGGATTTTCTCTACTACATGAGCACTGGCCGGCGGGTGACACAAACGCACATCGCGGTTGATAATGGAGCGGTTGCGAACGAAGATGCGATCTTTACCCTGACTGAAATATTTCACCTTATCGTATTTACCTACAAAGGTCATATCCACCGGCAGGGTATTGAGAATAGCTAAAATCTCTTTGGCGCTGAAACTGCCCGAGGCCAACTGTATACCGCCTTCTGCACTGTAATGGCTTTCGTCCTTTTCTTCGGGCATTCCTTAGGGTTTCCATTCCACTTTGGGA
>JAQUTN010000160.1 GCA_028694375.1 Bacteroidales bacterium | reverse complement strand
TGTTCATTGGCCCAGAAGCGGACAAAACCCGAATTGCGTATGCCTGAAAAATATTCTTTTGAAGCTTTCTTTTTAACTGCCATAAAGCTAACTACTCCCTCTTTGGAATTAAAAGGCAAATATACAGAAATTCTTACTGAGCCGCAGGGATTTTTACAAATAAAGCCGTATTTTTGCAATTCTCTGTTTTCGGGTCGGTAAGAAAAGCTACAGAATGATCAAATTTAAATCAACCATCACCAAAGAAGAAATACATGATTTTCCTCAGGCTGAATTTCGGGGTAAGATACATTTGTTTCAGGATCTCGATATCCCCGAATGGGTCGTAAATACACTGAATGTTCAAAAGGTGGTGGGTTTCGACACCGAAACCAAGCCGGCCTTTGTCAAGGGTCGCAAAAACAAAGTATCACTCATGCAGTTGGCCTGTCAGGACGAATGTTTTTTATTTCGCCTTAAGCCTTCGGGCCTGGCTCCTGAATTGTTGTCTTTTTTTTCCAATGCCTCTGTTGTCAAGGTCGGTCTTTCGTCCAAAGATGATTTCCATATGCTACGGGCCAGTTCTGCTGAATTTGAACCCCAAAATGTGGTAGAGTTGCAAAGTTATGTAAAGCAATACGGCATCGAAGAAATGAGTTTGCTTAAGATCTATGCAATCTTGTTTGGTGAGAGGATTTCCAAGTCGCAGCGGCTTTCCAACTGGGATGCAGAGCAACTCAATGCCGCTCAGCAGCAATATGCGGCTCTTGATGCCTGGGCGGTGAGAAGAATTTATTTACGTTTGTCAGCTTTGCCGCCATCCCAAAACAAGGCTCTGATGACGGAATCAGAAACAAAATAAGCCCGGTAAGCCAGTTTCAGACGGTCTTCTTCTTTTTCCAGTAAGCCACTTTTGAGCAATGGCCCGGCCTGTTGCAGGCAATAATGGTATAAATCCTGGCCGTATCGGGTCTGTAGTTCTTCGGTACTGAAGCCTTCTTTAGTTCTTAAACGAATCATAATCAATTCATTGTAACTAGTATAAAGATCCAGCCTATCTTCTTCCCTGGCTAAGCTTCCGCTTTGGACGCCCCGGAGGTAGCTTTGCAGCGAAGCCGGATTCCAGCGCCGGGAATTTCCGTTGAAAGAATGAGCCGAAGGCCCCAATCCAAGATAAGGCTGTCCCTTCCAATAAGAGGAGTTGTGAACGGCTCTATGGCCGGGCCGGGCAAAGTTGGATATTTCGTACTGTTCGTAGCCTGCCTGCTTTAAGCGATCGCTGATTAAAAAATATCTTTGTTCGGCTTGTTCGTCGGAAATTTCGGTAAATCGTCCTTGCTGCCAATCTTTGTAAAGCCGGCTCCCGGGCTCCAGGCTTAGCATGTAGACAGAAATATGAGGAACTTCCAGTTTCAGGGCTTGTTCAATATTGCTTTGCAGGCTGAGCTCGTCCTGTTCCGGAATGCCAAACATCAAATCGATGCTGATGTTGTTCAATCCTGCCTCCCGGCAATGTTTTACAGCTTCGATGGCCTGAGCGGCATCGTGTCTGCGGCCCAGAGCCCGGAGTTCCTTGTCCTGAAAACTCTGTATGCCCATGCTGATCCTGTTGAAGGGCAGGCCGGAAACAGATTTCAGGTAAGCGGGATTCAAATCGTCGGGATTGGCTTCCAGTGTAATTTCATTGCAGTGACTGCTATCGTATTCCCGGCTGATGTTTTCAAAAAGAAACTTGTAGTCTTCTGCGTTCAGGAGCGAGGGTGTGCCGCCTCCAAAGTAAATGGTCGATAGTTGGTTTCCGTCAATGTAGTGTTTCTCGCTTCGGAGCTCTTTGAGTAAACAATCCAAATAAGCATTTTTTTCGGTTTTGTCGCTAAGGGAATAGAAGTCACAGTATGCACACTTACTTTTGCAAAAGGGAATATGTATATAAAGGCCTAAAACACCGTGCATAAACTTAAAATAAGCTGAGGCAAAGTTAGTTCAAATTCAGTCGCCTTGTTGTTTCTTTTTAGAATTATTTCTATCTTGCGCCTCTTTTTTGAACCTTAACACAGAGAAACAAATATGAAAATTTATCAGACGAACGAAATCAAGAATCTGGCTATCATAGGAAATGCCGGATCCGGAAAAACCACTCTCGCCGAAGCTATGCTTTTCGAGGGTGGATTAGTCAAACGCAAAGGAAACATCAACGCACACAGCACAGTTTGTGATTATTTCCCCATAGAGCACGAGTATGGCTATTCTGTTTATTCAACTGTTTTTCACGTTGAATGGAAGGGAAAGAAACTCAATTTGGTTGATTGCCCCGGATCGGACGATTTCGTAGGCGGAGCCGTAACTGCCCTGAATGTGGCAGATGCAGCTTTGCTGATTCTGAATACACAATACGGCATAGAAGTGGGTACGCAAAACAGTTTTCGTCTGGCTGACAAGTACCATAAACCGGTTATTTTCGTGTTGAATCAGTTGGATCACGAAAAAGCCGAATTCGACAGAGTCCTGGAGCAATTAAAAGAAGCTTTCGGATCCAAGGTGATGCCGGTACAGTTCCCCGTTGAAAGCGGCCCCGGTTTCAACGCCATAGTCGATGTGCTGGAGCAAAAACTCTATACCTGGAAAGCCGAAGGCACTGAACCCCAGGTAGAAGAAATTCCTGCCAACCTCAAAGCCAAAGCCGAAGCTTATTACGCTGCCTTGATTGAAGCGGCTGCCGAAAACGACGAAGCTTTAATGGAAAAATTCTTCGAAGAAGGTAGCCTCAATAACGAAGAAACCCGCAAAGGAATACAATTAGGCCTGGCAGTAAGGGGAATTTTCCCTGTTGTTTGTGCCTGTGGTGCCAACGGCACAGGAGTCAGCCATCTGCTGGATTTTCTGCAGACAACGGCTCCCGGTGTCAAGGATGTACCGACACCCAAAAACAGCGAAGGGGAGGAAGTCGCTCCCGACACCACTGCCCCCTGCAGTTTATATTTCTTCAAAACATCGGTTGAACCTCACATCGGTGAAGTCTGCTATTTCAAAGTAATGAGCGGCAAGGTCAAAGAAGGAGACGATTTGCAAAATACCAGTCGCAGTTCCAAGGAACGTATTAGCCAATTGTTCTGTGTGGCCGGTTCCAACAGGATTAAAGCCGAAGAGATGCAAGCCGGAGACATTGGCGCTACTGTTAAGCTGAAAGATGTAAGAACTGGCAACACGCTCAATGCTAAGGGGATAGACCACAAGTTTAATTTTATTAAATTCCCCGATCCCAAATACCGTCGTGCCATTAAGCCTGTCAACGAGGCCGATATGGAAAAGATGATGACCATTTTGAGCCGTATGCGCGAAGAAGATCCTACTTATGTCATTGAACAATCCAAAGAGCTCAGGCAAACTATAGTACACGGGCAGGGCGAATTCCATCTGCGCACGCTTAAATGGGCTATCGAGAATCTCGACAAATTGCCCATCGTCTATGCAGAACCCAGGATTCCTTATCGCGAAACCATCACTAAATCGGCACGGGCCGACTACAGACACAAAAAGCAATCCGGTGGTGCAGGCCAGTTTGGCGAAGTGCATCTGATTGTAGAGCCTTATACCGAAGGCATGCCTACTCCCGAGATGTTCAGGTTTGGAGGTCAGGAATACAAAATCACCAATCGTGACACTCAGGAATACGATCTGGAATGGGGAGGTAAATTGGTGTTTGTAAACAGTATTGTGTGTGGTTCAATAGACGCCCGTTTTTTGCCGGCCATTCTCAAAGGAATCATGGGTCGTATGGAGCAAGGGCCTCTGACAGGTTCTTATGCCCGCGATGTTCGTGTCATTGTTTACGATGGAAAAATGC
>JAQUTN010000027.1 GCA_028694375.1 Bacteroidales bacterium | reverse complement strand
TTTCTGTTTTGAGCGTAAAAAATATTGTGTACTTTTACGCCGTTTTTACAATGCTCCGTTGTGTAATGGTAGCACTACAGATTCTGGTTCTGTCTGTCTGGGTTCGAATCCTAGCGGAGCAACAAATTCGCCATGAGACGCGTTCAATATCTACTCCTTTGCCTGGTTTTGATAAGCTGTCAACTTAAGGCTCAAAAACAGGATACCATTTATATCTCTACCAGCCTTGGCACTATGAAGGCTGTTTTTTATGACGATGTCCCCCGGCACAGGGCGATGTACACAGAACGCATAAGTTACGGAGCATTTGACGGCACGCTTTTTTTTAGAGTGGTGCCGCATTTTATTATACAGGGAGGCTCTCCCGATTCGCGAAATGCTGCTCCCGGGGAACGTGTAGGTCAGGGCAGTAATCAATTTTTGCTTAAACCTGAATTCCGTTCTGCTCATTTTGCCCGCAAGGGAGCTATAGCGGCTCCAAGACAGCCGGACAGTATGAATCCCGAAAAGGAATCCGATTGTAGCCAATTTTTTATTGTTAAAGGCAAAGTTTATACTCAGGGTTATCTGGACAGCCTGGAAATGCAGCGCAACAATCCCTTGAAAAATGCCTGGTGGACTTCCAATTACACGCCTCACAAAGCCGAGATGGACAGCCTTAGGAAAGCCGATCCCCGGCAATTCAATCAACGCCTCAGAGCTTTTCGTGCCGAAATGGACTCTGTTTTGCGAAATAATCCCCAGGCTCTTTTCTTTTCGGAAGAGCAGCGAACTATTCTCACAACGCATGGAGGAGAGCTCAGCCTGGACAATCAGTATACTTTTTTTGCCGAAGTTGTCGAAGGTCTGGAAGTCATAGATAAAATTGCAGCACTCAAAACCGATGCTCATGAACGTCCCCTTCAAGACGTAGTAATTCATTCTGTTCGTATTCAATAAAACTCGCTCTTATGATTACAACAATTGCAATAGTCCTGTTTTATCTTTTTGTACCGGCCGTAGTGCTGCGTTTGTGCCATCTGTCCAAAATGGCCGATAAAATAGGGGCGGTTCTTATTTGCTATTTAGTAGGTATGGTTTTTGGTGCTTTGGTGATTAATGAGGAACGTTATGCTATTCCCGATACCATTTCTACGATAATGATACCCCTAGCATTGCCCATGTTGTTGTTCGAAGTGAATATTCGTAATTGGAGCAAAATGGCCGGAAAGGCCTTTCTTTCTATGCTGGTGGCAGTCTTTGGTTTGGTTTTAGTAGTTTTGCTCGGCTATTCTTTGTTCAAAGAATCTGTGCCGGAAGCCGAAAAAGTGAGCGGCATGCTGGCAGGTGTTTATACAGGAGGTACTCCCAACCTGGCATCTATCAAAACCGCCCTTGGGGTGCCCGAAGACATGTATATTGCCATCAACACCGTGGACATGCTTATCAGCGCGGTTTATCTGCTCTTTTTACTTTCTTATGCCAAGCCCCTGCTGAACAAAATACTTCCTTCTTATCAACCAAAACATCAGTTACAGCAAAACGAAACTAATTCTCCGGCTCAGGAAGAGCTGAAATTAGCTTTGATACCCTGGCTCAAAAAAGTAAAATTCCGTCATATTTTGGCCGCCTTTGGAGTGACTTTGCTCTGTGCCGCCGGAGGAGCCGGTTTGGGTTTTTTAGTTAAGAATCCTGCCTATCAGATGGCGGTTATTATATTGTCTATCACTACACTGGGTATTATTGCAGCTAATTTTAAACCGGTAAAGAAGATTCAAGGCAGTTTTGATACCGGCATGTACCTGATCCTGATCTTTAGTGTGGCTGTAGCCAGCATGGCCGATTTCAAAGATGTTTCTTCGACACTCTTACCTTTGATCGGCTTACTTACTTTTGTGATTTTTGGCTCAATGCTTTTGCATCTCTTGTTTTGCAAGCTTTTAAAAATAGACACCGACACAGCCATGGTGACTTCGGTGGCTTTGGTGTGTTCTCCTCCTTTTGTTCCGGTGGTTTGCGGGGCGATAAAAAACCGTGAAGTGATGATCTCAGGAATTACCGTGGGCGTAGTAGGCTATGCCCTGGGAAATTACCTGGGCATAGCCATCGCCTATTTGTTACAAAGTCTCTGATTGATTAAGCGTCGATGTTGGCGTAGGTGGCGTTGGCTTCGATGAAGTCGCGACGGGGGCCAACGTCTTCGCCCATAAGCATCGAAAAGATGTGATCAGCTGCGGCGGCGTTTTCGATGGTGACCTGACGCAAAATGCGATGTTCAGGATCCATGGTCGTGCTGGCCAGCTGTTCGGCATTCATTTCGCCCAAACCTTTGTAACGTTGCGTATGAATGGCGTTCTCGTTGCCGCTGCCGTATTGTTCGATAAAACGTTGACGCTGTGCTTCGTTCCAGCAATATTCTTCTGTTTTGCCTTTTTTGCATAAGTACAAGGGAGGATTGGCTATATACAGATAACCTTGCTCGATGAGGGGTTTCATATAGCGGAAGAAGAAAGTCATAATCAAGGTGTCAATGTGGCTGCCGTCCACATCGGCGTCGGTCATGATGATGATTTTGTGGTAACGAAGTTTGGATATGTTTAATTCTTTGGTGTCGTCTTCGGTGCCTATACTTACGCCCAGAGCCGTGTAGATATTGCGGATTTCCTCACTCTCGAACACCTTGTGGGGCATGGCTTTTTCCACGTTAAGAATTTTTCCTCTAAGAGGAAGGATGGCCTGAAATTCCCTGTTTCTTCCCTGCTTGGCAGTGCCGCCGGCTGAATCACCCTCCACCAGGAAGATTTCGCATTTTTGGGCATCGCGGCTGGAGCAGTCGGCCAGTTTGCCGGGGAGGCCGCCTCCGGAGAGAGGAGTTTTGCGCTGAACAAGTTCCCGGGCTTTACGGGCTGCATGTCGGGCAGTAGCAGCCAGAATTACCTTGTCCACAATCACTTTAGCCTCTTTGGGATGTTCTTCGAGATAATAGCCCAGAGCTTCACTGACAGTTTGTTCTACAACGCCAATAACTTCGTTATTGCCCAATTTGGTCTTGGTCTGGCCTTCGAATTGCGGTTCGGCCACCTTGACCGAGATTACCGCTGTCAGCCCTTCTCTAAAGTCATCACCGGAAATTTCGATCTTTAACTTATCCAGCATTTTGGAATCTTCGGCGTATTTTTTCAGGGTACGAGTGAGTCCCCGTCTAAAACCGGTCAAATGAGTACCGCCTTCGATGGTGTTGATATTATTGACATAGGAATGCACGTTTTCTGCATAGGAATTGTTGTAGATCATGGCAATTTCCACCGGGGTGCCATATTTCTCTGTTGTGATGTGAATCACCTCTTCGATGAGCGGTTCACGCGAAGCGTCTATAAAACGTACAAATTCACTTAAACCCAGTTCTGAATAAAACAATTCGTTTTTGAGGCTGCCGTCTTCGTTTTTTACCCGCCTATCGGTCATCGTCAGGGAGATGCCTGCGTTCAGATAGGCGAGTTCACGCATACGGTTAGCCAGTATGTCGTATTTATATTCTAAGGTGGTGAAGATTTCACTGTCGGGTTTGAAGGTGATGGTGGTCCCGGTTTGATCAGTGGTTCCTGTTTCTTTGACCGGGTAGAGAGGTTTGCCTCTGTGGTATTCCTGTTCGTAAGATTTTCCATCGCGGGAAATTTGAACCAAAAGACGGTCTGAAAGGGCGTTTACACAAGAAACACCCACTCCGTGCAGTCCACCTGACACCTTGTAGGATCCTTTGTCGAATTTACCGCCCGCGTGTAATACAGTCAATACTACTTCCAAAGCCGAGCGACCTTCTTTTTCGTGCATGTCAACCGGAATGCCCCGTCCGTTGTCGGAAACAGTGACTGAACCGTCTTCGTTGATCCAGACTTTGATGTCGGAGCAATAACCAGCCAGGGCTTCGTCGATACAATTGTCTACAACTTCGTATACCAGATGATGCAAGCCTTTTTCGCTGGTATCGCCAATATACATTGCGGGACGTTTGCGAACAGCTTCCAGGCCTTCGAGTACTTGGATGTTTTTCGCTGAATAACTTTGTTCGTTGTTTACAATTTCTTCTTCGGACATAAAATTTTTACATTAAATCAATCGGCCGTGTAGAGCGGCCGCAAAAAACGAACAAATGTAGCAAAAATACCTATAACAACCAAGCAACAAAGCTCGTTTTTTTGAGCCAGACACAAAGAAAATACCGATAAAATTTGGATTTCCCGGAATCTTGCCTTATCTTTGCACCCACAAATCGCGGAGTGGAGCAGTGGCAGCTCGTTGGGCTCATAACCCAAAGGTCGCAGGTTCGAGTCCTGTCTCCGCAACCAAACAAAAAAGGCTGTCCAGGGACAGCTTTTTTGTTTTAAGGCCCTCTGTTTTGCAGGCCGTTTTTTTTTCGGATATTTGTTCCCTTGCATATTCCTAAACACATCCGCTCATGGCCAAAGCAAAAACCATTTTTTTATGCAGCAATTGCGGTTCCGATTTTCCCAAATGGATGGGGAAGTGCCCTGTTTGCGGGGAGTGGGGCAGCATTAACGAAGAAGTGATTCACCGCGATACTACTTCAAAACAACTGCATCCCCAGTTCAGCGCCGAAAAATCTAAGGCTTTGCTTCTTTCCGAGGTAGAATCAACGCAGGAGGCTCGCATTGGCACAGGAGGCCCTGAGCTTGACCGTGTACTGGGCGGAGGCCTGGTGCAGGGGTCTATGGTTTTGCTGGGCGGAGAACCCGGCATCGGCAAATCGACACTGGTACTGCAAACAGCCATTAAGATGACACATAAACGTATTTTGTATGTGTCGGGCGAAGAAAGCCTGCAGCAAATTAAAATGCGGGCAGAAAGAATCAAGGGCGAGAATCCCCAGGCATATTTTCTGGCCGAAACCTCACTGGAAAATATCTTTGAACAGATCATACAGATTAAGCCTGAATTGCTGATTATTGATTCCATTCAAACCTTGAGTACCGAAGTGGCAGACTCTTCACCCGGCAGTGTTACCCAGGTCAGGGAATGCGCCACGGCTCTGCTCAAGGTAGCCAAAACGCTGGGCATGCCGATAATCCTGATCGGTCACATCAACAAAGAAGGCAGCCTGGCCGGCCCCAAGGTATTGGAACACATAGTTGATACCGTCTTACTTTTCGAAGGCGACACCCACCATTTTTACAGGATTTTACGTTCGGTCAAAAACCGTTTTGGCAGCATTGCCGAGATAGGTATGTACGAAATGCGCAGCGATGGTTTGCGAGAAGTGACCAATCCATCGGAGCTTTTACTGTCACAGCATCAGGACGGACTGAGCGGGGTGGCTATAGCTGCAGCCATCGAAGGCATACGCCCTTTCCTGATTGAAACCCAGGCTTTGGTAAGCACAGCGGCTTACGGCACTCCGCAACGCTCTACTACCGGATTCGATCTCAGGCGGCTCAATATGTTGCTGGCCGTTCTCGAAAAAAGAGCCGGTTTTAAAATTGCCCAAAAGGACGTTTTTCTCAATATTGCCGGAGGCATCAGGGTGAACGATCCGGCCATCGATTTATCTGTGATTGCTGCCATTTTATCGTCCAATTTGAACCTTTCCATCGGAAATAAAATCTGTTTGGCCGGCGAAGTGGGGCTGGCCGGCGAGATCAGACCGGTCAACCGTCTGGAGCAACGCATCATGGAAGCCCAGAAGCTGGGTTTTGAGCAAATTATTGTTCCCGATTTTGCTGAATCTGGCACAGACTTGCGGCGTTTTAAAATTCGCATTGACAAAGTACGCAAGGTCGAGGAATCCTTTCGCTTGTTATTTGGTTAAAGTCTCTTATTTCGGTAAATATGATCAAGGAATATCAACTCAGAGTTTTGCCCCGGGAAGCCTCTAATGAAGCCGAACTCAGGCAAAGCCTGAGCCGTGAAGCCGGTATTGATCTTAGCCGGATTACAACACTTCAGGTACTAAAACGCTCTGTTGACGCTCGTCAGCGCCAGATTTTCATCCAGATGAAAGTAAGGGTATTTATCGACGAACAGCCTGCTGCAGAAAGCTTTGAAAAAATTTCATACGAAGATGTCTCCAAGGCTAATTCTGCGGTAGTGGTTGGTGCCGGCCCGGCGGGCTTGTTTGCGGCTCTCCGCCTGATTGAACTTGGTATTAAACCCCTGTTGATCGAAAGAGGACAAGCGGTAGAGCAGCGCAAACGAGATTTGGCCCGATGTTTTCGTGATCAGCGCATCGAGCCGGAATCCAATTATTGTTTTGGCGAAGGCGGAGCCGGCGCTTTTTCGGACGGAAAACTCTATACCCGCAGCAAAAAAAGGGGCGATATCGATCGTATTCTCCGCTTGTTTTGTCAGTTTGGAGCAAGCGATGTCGTCCTCAAAGAGGCTCACCCCCATATCGGCTCCGACAAACTGCCCGGTATTATCTCAAGTATGCGAAAACAGATACTGCAAAGTGGAGGCGAAGTGTTTTTTGGGCACAAAATGGAGGCACTACTTTTTCAAAACAACAAAGTTTGCGGTATACGTTGCGACAACGGCAGGGAATTTCATGGGCCGGTTGTTTTAGCCACCGGGCATTCTGCCCGTGATGTTTATCGTATGCTCCACAATCAGGGCATTCAGCTGGCTTCCAAAGGTTTTGCTATGGGAGTTCGCCTGGAACATCCGCAAGCCCTGATTGATGAACTGATGTATCACAGTCCTCAGGGAAGAGGCGATTATCTTCCGGCAGCCGAATACAGCTTTGTGACTCAGGTGGCCGGACGGGGAGTATATTCTTTTTGTATGTGTCCCGGAGGCTTTGTGGTGCCGGCGGCAGAACAACAGGGTTTATCGGTGGTGAACGGCATGTCTCCAGCCGCCAGAAATTCTCCCTGGGCCAATTCGGGTATGGTGGTAGAGATTCGTCCCGAGGATTGGACTGAGTATAAAGAATTATTGCCGAAAGCGAGCAAAATGCACGAAGAAATGGTTTTGTTGACTATACAGGAAGCTTTGGAAAAACGTTGTTACGACTTGTCCGGACAAGGCCTCAAGGCTCCGGCACAACGAATGGACGACTTCGTTCGGGGACGGGCTTCGGCCAATTTACCGGCTGGTTCTTATTTACCCGGATTAGTGGCCGCCAATTTGCACCAGGCTTTGCCCCGGACGATTAGCAGCCGCTTGCAGGAGGCTTTTATTCAATTTGACAAAAAAACGAAGGGCTTTTTGACAAACGAGGCTCAGCTTATTGCCTGCGAAAGCCGCAGTTCTTCACCACTGCGTATGCCCCGTGAGGCCGGAGGCTTAAATTACGTCGGGCTGGAAGCTTTGTATCCTTGTGGCGAAGGGGCCGGTTATTCCGGAGGCATAGTCAGTTCTGCCATTGACGGAGAGCGTTGTGCCGAAGCTTTGTCGGCTTATTTGATGAAATAAAAAAATAGGCTTATTTTTACCGCCCAATTTTTTAAACAACACAAGAATGAAAGAACAGCAGATGATCGGTTCCAGGATCAAAGGAATGCGCGAATCAAAATCAATCAGTATCGAAGCTTTTTCGGAGCGTTCAGGTCTGAGCGTAGAGCAAATTCAGCTTATCGAAAGCAATAGTCAGCTGCCTTCGCTGGCTCCCCTGGTCAAAATGGCCAGAGCACTGGGAGTGCGTTTAGGCACCTTTCTCGACGACAACGAAGATCTGGGGCCTGTGGTCAGCCGCCATGAAGATCGGCCTGCCGGTATCAGCTTTTCGAGTAATACAGCAAGTTCCCACAACGATCTGCAATTCTTTTCGCTGGCCCAAAAGAAAGCAGGACGTCATATGGAGCCTTTTATTATTGATATTCAATCGTCCACCCAAAACGGTTATACTCTTTCTTCGCACGAAGGCGAAGAATTTATTTATGTACTTGAGGGGGAAATTGAGATTTTCTATGGAAAAAAAGTTTTCACCCTCGCTAAAGGCGACAGCATATACTACGATTCCATCGTAGATCACAACGTTCACGCAGCCAACAATTCAAAGGCCCGGATTCTGGCCGTGGTTTATACCCCTTTCTGATATGGAATTAAGCAATCGTACCATAGGGGAGTTTTTGGAACATTGGGCCGAAACTACCCCCAATCGTGAATACCTGGTCTATTCCGACCGGGACCTGCGTTTTACGTACAAGCAATTTAACCAACGAGTAGATAATATGGCCAAAGGCCTGATGGCTATTGGCGTCAGTAAGGGTTCGCATGTGGGCATCTGGGCCACCAACGTCCCCGACTGGCTGACTTTTCTTTATGCTTCTGCCAAGCTGGGAGCGGTGTTGGTTACTGTCAACACCAATTACAAGCAGCATGAATTGGAATATCTGGTAGAAAATTCAGATATTGAAACCTTATGCATCACCGAAGGCGTTTTTGACGGCAATTACGTGGATATGGTAAATACTATGCTGCCCGAACTCAAAACCTCGCAAAGAGGCCATTTGCAAAGCAGTCGTTTCCCGAAGTTGAAAAACATTGTTTATGTAGGCCAGGAAAAATACCGGGGTATGTTCAATACAGCGGAATTGTTGTTGCTGGGCCAAAACATCGACGACGACGAACTGAACGAAATAAAACGCAGCGTAAACTGTCAAGAAGTAGTGAATATGCAATATACTTCGGGCACTACCGGTTTCCCCAAAGGGGTGATGCTCACGCATCACAATATCGTGAATAACGGTTATTTTACCGGTGAGCACATGGCTTTTACGGCCGAGGACAAACTCTGTGTGCCGGTGCCGCTTTTCCATTGTTTTGGAGTGGTGCTGGCTAGCATGAACGTGCTGACTCACGGTTGTACCCAGGTGATGGTGGAACGTTTCGATCCTTTGGTGGTGCTGGCTTCCATTCACAAAGAACGTTGCACGGCTCTGTATGGAGTGCCCACTATGTTTATTGCAATTCTGAATCACCCTATGTTCGATATGTTCGATGTTACTTCATTGCGAACGGGTATCATGGCCGGAGCCTTGTGTCCGGTGGAATTGATGCGCAGAGTAACGGACAAGCTGCACATTACCCATATCACCAGCGTGTACGGACTCACCGAAAGTTCGCCGGGTATGACCCAGACTACTGTAAACGATTCTTTCGAACTACGTTGTACCACCGTTGGACGCAGCTATCCTTATACCGAAGTAAAAGTGGTTGATCCCGAGACCGGCAAAGATTGTCCTCCCGGAGTGCAGGGAGAGATTTGCTGCAGGGGCTATCTGGTAATGAAGGGCTATTATAAAAATCCTCAGGCGACGGCAGAAGTTATCGATAAAGACGGCTTTCTGCACTCGGGCGATTTGGGCATAGCCGACGAAAACGGCTATTACCGTATTACCGGCCGCATCAAGGATATGATTATCCGTGGGGGTGAAAACATTTATCCCCGCGAAATAGAAGAGTTTCTTTATCACCTCGAAGGCATCAAAGATATACAGGTGGCAGGCATTCCTTCCGAAAAATACGGCGAAGAAGTCGGAGCATTCATTATTCTGCACGAAGGCGTCAGCATGGACGAAGAACGTGTCAGGGAATTTTGCCGGGGCAAGATAGCCCGCCACAAAGTGCCCAAATACGTCTTTTTTATCGACAGTTTTCCCATGACCGGCAGCGGTAAAATTCAAAAATTCAAACTCAAGGATCTGGGTTTAAAACTCCTCGAAAAACAGGGGATTAAACCGGTGTAAAGGTTTATTTCTGAAAGATAATTTAGCCCCCGCAAACTTCGGTTTCCGGGGGCTATTTAGTTATTGTTTGTCGGCACTGTATTTATTCCGGGAATTTCATTCCTTAGTTCTCTTTAATGCCTTACTCTTTTGTTTAAGAAGCAAAAAACAAATGTTAACAAACATGGGCTTTGAATGCTGCTTTGTACGTTATACTGTGTTAATTATATTGCCAGGGAGTGTGTTATTCTCATTAGTGTATACTATCTTTAACGCGAGATAATATTCGTTCAAACTAACTTTTTTTAAATCTTAAATTTTATTCTATGAAAAAACTAGTACTACTCTTTTTATGCATTTTATCCTTAAACCTTTATGCTCAGGACTTTTCACCGGACAGCACTTTTATCTTAACTGATAAGGGTGCACAGGTGAATACCGTTGAAGGATTGGTGAATGCCCTGGCTTACGATTATGCTTTTACTGACATTACGATTGAATTACTTGATTGCATTGATTCAACCGGTGTCTACGAACTGGGTAACAATGCCAAAGAATTTCCTCGTAACGGCGGAAATCTGACCATCAAAGCCGCGGATGGAGCTAAACCTCAACTGTGGGGGAGTTTTTTATCGAACGGAATGAAGCTTAACAGCATTACGTTCGAAGGTCTCAGTTGGAATGGAGGTGATTCGTCTTTGGCAGGCTTTAATGATGCCAATTATGAACCTTTCAAGTTTAATACTTCAGCAGACACTGTGTTACAAGCTTATACAATTAGAAATTGCCGTTTCCTGAATTTTGACAATTCGCGTATTTTGCGTGCAGAAAGTACCGCCGTGGGATTGGTAATTAAGCAATTGGTTTTTGAAGGCTGTGAATTTGATAATATTGGTTGGAATAAAGCTCCAGGGGTCCATGGACCTACCTTTATTCAAATTGATAAGACTAAGGCGTATGAGTTTGATAATTTTGTATTTACCAACAATGTTGTACGAAATTTTCATGGCAATCAGCTGTTTAATATTCCAAGAGATGGAACCACTGCTGCTGCTGTAGTTACAAATTTCAGGATCACCATCGAAAACAATACCTTCTATAAATTAGGAGGCAATGGAACTTCTGATAGAAATTTCCTGGAGTATAACCAAACTTTAGGTGGATTGAATGCAGTTATAAACATCAACAACAATTTATTTGTTGATCGTTGGGACAATGAAAATTATCCTGTTTCAAAAATCGCCTTATTCAATCCGGTTTCAACTGCACAAAGTGTAAAAATAAATTTGCAGAACAACTTATTCTGCCCGGATAACGTCTTAACCATTAAGGGGCAGGATACCTTAAATCTGCTGGTGATTTCAGATAGTATTAAGGCTAATCGTATGGATTTGTTTATGTCTGATTTTGCTGGTATGCCGGCCTTGGATATTGAAAACAAGCTCTCGTATAAGCTGCCTATTTATAAAGCCGGACTTTTAGGCACTCATATTGGTGCAATTCAGAGTTATTATGTTCCGACATTTGAAGAAAAGGAAACCGGAGCCCTCGTAAGTACGGCTGCTGAACTGATTGAAGCGTTGTCCTATAATGATTATGCATCTGAAAATATTGTAATTGAGTTGCTTGATTGTCAAGACGAAGGAGGTATTTATCTTATAGGAACCGGTACAGGCTTTCCTCAAACTTTCGGAAATGTGATTATTAAAGCTGCTGAAGGAGCACAACCTCAGATTTGGGGAAGTTTTAGCTCCAACAATGGGATGAAAGTAAACAATATAACTTTTGAAGGACTTAATTGGAACGGGGCCGACTCCACATTACCAGGATTCAACAGTGAAGCTTATCAACCCTTTGCTGTGCTTAGAGCTGATACTGTCACAGGTAGCTACATCGTTCGAAATTGTACTTTCAGGAACCTTGATTATCAAAGAATATTCCGTTCAAATGCTTGTGCCGGTGCAGTGGTGAAACAAGTGGTGTTTGAACATAATCTTTTTGACAACATGGGTTGGAACAGGCCTGCCGGCACACATGGACAAAGTTTTATACAAATGGTCAATTCTAATAACTACGAAATGGATCATTTTATATTCAGGGAAAATGAGGTTAAGAATTTTCACGGCAATCAATTCTTTAATATGCCCAGAACCGGAACCACAGCTGACTCGGCAGAGCTTAATTTTTCCATAACCGTGGAAAACAATACTTTCTACAAGTTTGGGGGACAAGGTGGCAGTGACAGGAACTTCCTGGAATTTAACAAAAACCTTGGCGGGCTGAACGGCATAATCAATATCAACAATAATCTTTTTTATGAACGTTGGAGTTATGAAAAATTCCCCCAATGTAAACTGACCTTATTTGAGCCGGCCGAAGGACAAAACTTAACTGTAAACGTGTTGAATAATTTCTATTATCCAGAAAATGTGGTTTCCAAAGATCCGGTTTATACTCCGGATGACACCACTTATTACAGAAATCTGGAGATTTTCGAAGTTGATTTGGCAACAAGCAAAATTATTTACAATCACAACGATTTGTTTATGAGTAATTTCCCAGAAATGGGACTCTTGGATCTTGAGAATAAACTTTCGTACAAATTACCTCTGTTTAAAGCTGGGACTGAGGGTTCTTATATTGGAACCGTCCATAGTTATTATGTGCCAGCTTTTATTGAGCAACCAACAGGTGCCATTGTTAAGAATAGTGCTGAATTCCTTGAGGCTATGGCTTATACAGATTATGCCTCTGAGGACATTACTATTGAAATGCTCAACTCTAACGATGAGAATGGTTTGTATATGATTGGATCCGGCATGGTATTCCCGCAAACCGGAGGCAATCTCACTATTAAGGCAGCTGAGGGTGCTGAACCCAAAATCTTTGGCCGCTTGTCGTCGAATAACGGAATGAAGGTCCAGACTTTTCTGGTAGAAGGTTTGACCTTTAATTACGGAGATTCCACCCTGTCGTTTAATTCTCAGAATCACAATCCTTTCCATATTAAAAATGTGGCAGATTCAGTAATGGTAAGTTTTACAGTCAGAAATTGCAAATTCATGAATATGCACTCTCAGCTGGTGATGCGTACCGAGAAATGCACAAACGCAGTAGTCAAACAATTGCTGTTCGAGAATTGCTATTTTGATAATCATGGATGGACCCGTGGTAGCGGAGAGCAATTTGGACATTTTTTCCAATTTGATAAAGCTAACACCTATGAATTAGATAATTTTATATTCCGTAACAACATAGTAAAAAATTACCACGGCAGCCAGACATTTAATATTGGAAGAAGTGGTACTACAGCGGAAGATCCGAATTTTAGTGTTAGTATTGAAAACAATACTTTCTACAAATTCGGAGGAAGTGGCAATAATGCGAGACAGTTCCTGGGATACGGTGAAAACCTGGGAGGTAATAACGCAGTTATCAATATAAACAACAACCTGTTTTACGACCGTTGGAGCACCAGCCATTTTCCACACGCGCTGATTGTCTTGTTTGAACCCGACAGCGAACAAACGGTAACACTAAATATCCTGAACAACTTTTTCTATCCCGATACTGTTGTTGCAGCCAAAGACGGTTCAGAAAATCTTCCTGTTGTGAATAGTAGTATAGTGCCCAACAGAAAAGACTTGTTTATGTTTATGCCTGAATTCTCTGAGATGGGTAAAGTTTTCCAGGATGAGGACTTACTGACCATAGCCTTTACGTCTCCTTTATATACGGCCGGTACGAACGGTACTTTTGTGGGAGCGGAACAATGTTATGTCGAAGAGATTGCAATGCTCGAAGATTTCCCCTACGAAACAGGGAAACTTTCGACCAAAAGTACCTTTGAGTTACCTTTGTGGATGACAGGCGAAGGCTTTGGCTACACTTATAAATCGGCCGACTTTAGTACAAGAGAAAGTTTTGCTACAGCATTGGGAACAACAGCAGATGCAGGAGGTGCAAATGGCATTCGTATTGCAAAAGCTGTTGACAACGAAATACCAACCGGAGCTAACATCACCATGTACATGGCCGAATGCGACTCGATTTATATGACTTGTTGGGGAACTGGCGGACGTGGAATGATGATAACCAACGATGTTACAAGCGACACAATTCACGCCGGAAACAATAGTTATACTCTTGTTGAGGTGGCTGCCAAATTGGGGATTAATCAACCCGTACATGTAAAACTGTCTCCGACAGGCAAGACCAGGGATAGCTACAGTACCGGTGACACCTACATTAATGAGCTTAAAATATTCAAGGCCGAACCTAACTCTGTGAAGACTCCGCAATTGCGCAATGCCGTGTTTAGTTCAGGTGGTGTATTGTATGTTCAGGCTGTGGAAGAGACCACTATCGAAGTCTTCAACATTCTTGGCATCCGCCTTAACACTAGCCGGGCACAAGAAGGATTGAATGTAATTGAAGGTTTGAATATCGGACAAATGTATTTGATCCGCGTTGGAAATGATGTTGTCAAGCTTAAGCTCTAAACATTGACAGCATTTTTTTAACTACATATAATAAGCCCCCGTAAGCTGATGCTTACGGGGGCTTATTATTTATTAATTGTTGTACTTTCTTTTTCCCTAAAATCTCACTCTGGACTTCTCTTTCATAATTATCGGTTGTCAGGGGGTGTAGCTCCAGAGTTTATTCTTTTTTCGTTCTTGCTTTTTTTGTCGGTCTGCTCCGTCTTTTCAGGAAAATTAAAGCAACACCAAGGAGCAGCCAGAGCGGCCAGATCTTGAACAGGAAAATTACTAAATCAACTACTCCATACCAACCTTTGGTGAGGGCTTGTTTTAATTTTTCGCTAAAACGATCGCGTTCTTCGGGTTGGTATTGGAAATCTTTTATTTCGGTAAGATACAGTTGCAAAGTGCTGTAATCTACCTGGTCACTCAGGTATTTGAGCCGGCCGGTGGTGCTTTCGATTTCCTCTTCGAGCCCCCTGATTTCTTCCTGAATCTGCAGGATATCTTTTACGGTTTTGGCGTCTTTGAGCAAGCTGTTGTAGCGAGTCAGGTAATTGCGCTTGTTTTTCAGTCTGGTTTCCAGATCGATGAATTGATCGGTTACATCGCGGGCCCGGATGTCTTTGTTGAGTACTTCTCCATAACCACCTTTTTCGAGGCAGGCCATAAAACGGTCGAAGGCGGTAGCGGGTATCCGTAACCTCAGGTAGAAAGTGGCCTCTCTGTCGTTGTTGTTGAAATTTTCGCTGGCATAATAAGCATTAAACGGAATTAACAGGCTGTCTACTTTGGTTTTGGTTTCCTGAGCCGATTTTACTTTAATGCTCATGTCGCCGTCGCGAATAATTTTCTTTTTGTCTGTCGCTTCCGATTCTTGATTGACAGCCGCATCGGCAATAGTGCTTTCAGAAACCGCAGCATTGCCTGCCGCATAAGCCTGAGCACCTGCCACCCGCCCTTTGAGCTTTAAATCTTCTCTGGATTCAAATTTTACATCTTCGCTCATCATCATATCGGGAGATAAAATGCTGTCTTTGTCTTTTTGTTGACATGCTCCAAGCAGTGCTGACAGCAGGAGCAGGTAAAGAATCTTTTTCATACGATTCATTTTTTTTCGGGGAACACTAAGTTGATTTTGTTCAATTCGGCACTGATGGTACGAAGTTCATCGGAGCTGAGTTTCAGGGAGCCTGCCTTTGCGTTGTCGCTGGCCTGGGCTACATCCCTGGCACCGGCCAGTGCAACGGTGATGCCCGGCTGTTCAATGGTCCACCGCAATACTACCTGGCCCAGGCTGGCTTTGTGTGCTTCGGCGATGGGGCGTATCCTGTCGAGAAAGTTGTTGACTTGCACGATGTTTTCATCCAGATACCAGGCCTGGCCTGCCCGGCTGTCGTTGGGATCAAATTGCTGGCCGGGTTTCATTTTGCCGGTAAGCAGTCCCCGTTGTAAAGGGCTGTAAGCTAAAATACCTTTATTATGTTCAATACAATAAGGCACAATTTCTTCTTCGATGCCGCGGCGCAGCATGCTGTAAGGCAGCTGGTCCGAGGCCAGGTCGATAAAGGCGGCGGCTTCTTCCATTTGAGCGGCCGAATAATTACATACCCCGGCATAACGCACCTTGCCTTGCTCCATCAGGCGGCTGACAGCTTCCATGCTTTCGCTGACGGGGGTGGTGGGATCGTACCAGTGAATCTGATAAAGATCTATGTAATCGGTACCCAGCAACCTAAGGCTGGTTTCACATTCCTGAATAATATTTTCCTTGCGGGCATTGCGGTAAATGTGTACCGTTTTGCCCTCGTTACTGACGCTGTCAAAATAATACTCGCCTTCGGTAGTATCCCAGCGCAAACCGAATTTCGTCAGGATTTGAACTTTGTCGCGGGGCAGGCCTTTGATGGCTTCGCCCACCAGTTGTTCGCTATAGCCCATGCCGTAGACGGGAGCCGTATCAATGCTGGTTACGCCCATGTCGTAAGAGGCGCGGATTGCGTTTACAGCGTCGTTTTGTTTAGTGCCGCCCCACATCATGCCTCCGGCGGCCCAGGCTCCAAAAGTAATGACTGAAACTTCCAGGTCGGTATTTCCAAGTTTTCTGTATTCCATAATGATTTTATTTTTGTTGCCCTCAAAGATATAATTTTATTCCGGCCCATCATTATCTTTGCAAAGTATGAAAGATTTTGCAGCCATCGATTTCGAAACAGCCAATCGCAATCCTGCCAGTGTGTGCAGTGTGGGGCTGGTTATTGTGCGTGAGGGACTGGTGAGGGATTCCTTTTACAGTTTGATTAAGCCCGTACCCAATTATTACAGTTACTGGAATACCAGAGTGCACGGACTGACTTATTCCGACACTTCAGACGCCCCGGAATTTCCCGAAGTCTGGGAGAAAGTGGTGCCCATCATCAAGGAGCTGCCGCTGGTGGCGCACAATGCTGTGTTTGACCAAGGCTGCCTCAAAGCCGTTTTTGCCTGGTACGACCTGGCTTATCCCAGGTACGATTTCAGATGTACCTGCAGGGCAGCCCGCAAGGTTTTTCCCTTTTTAATGAATCACCAGCTGCAAACCGTTTCGGCTCACTGTGGTTTCGATTTGGTGCATCATCACAATGCTTTGGCCGATGCTGAAGCTTGTGCGGCAATAGCGTTGAGAGTGTTTTAATGTAATCGCAGAAAAGAAGCATTCGTTTGGTTATAATAGATTTCCCGATTTGTTTAAGGGGGACTTAAAAAGGGATGCTTAAAAATAAAACGCTTATCTTGGCAGTAACAAAATTGAATGTACCATGACTTATTTAGTATTTAAACCAATTCAAAAGATTACTCTGTTTTTTGCATTCAGTCTGATACTGCTGGCTTTTTGTTCCCGGGGCCTCCAGGCCGCTGTGCCGGCTTTTCCCGGAGCTGAGGGGGCCGGAGCCTATGCCAGCGGCGGCCGGGGAGGGAAAGTTTATCGTGTCACCAATCTGAACGATTCCGGTCCGGGCTCGCTGAGGGAGGCTGTGCAGGCTGTGGGTAAACGTATTGTGATTTTTGATGTAGCGGGCATAATTTCTTTGCAATCGACTTTGAAAATAAGCAATGGCGACATCACTATTGCCGGCCAGACAGCCCCCGGCAAAGGTATTTGTCTGAGAAATCATCCCCTGCAGGTTGCCGCCGACAACGTAATTATCCGCTTCATCCGAAGCCGGATGGGCGAAGAGGCCGGAGTGGAAGGCGATGCCATCTGGGGACGTTACCAACAGGACATTATTATCGATCATTGTTCCTTTAGCTGGAGTGTGGACGAATGTGCCTCTTTTTATGCCAACAAAAACATGACCATGCAATGGTGTACTATTTGCGAAAGTCTCAATATGTCGGTGCACGTAAAAGAAAATCACGGTTACGGCGGCATCTGGGGAGGCTCGCCCGCCAGCTTCCATCACAACCTGATAGTACACCACAGCAGCCGAACGCCCAGGCTCAGCGGAGGCGATCCCGCTACCGAGATGGTGGATGTGCGCAACAATGTATTTTACAACTGGGGTCCCACCAATGGAGGTTACGGGGGAACAGGCGGCAGCTACAATTTTGTGGGTAATTACTATAAACCCGGCCCCAGCACAGCCGTCAAGGATTTTCTCTGCAACCGTATCATGTACACTGGGCCTTCTGAAGAACCCGATTCTACCGGGAAATATATTTGGGGCATTTTTCATTTTGACGACAATTATTTTGACGACGGCTGCCCCGATCTCAGCGAAACAGCCATCAATAATTGCGCGCTGGTGAATGCCAACAATTACCTTGGCTTGCATCTTTCCACCAGCGCAAATTTGCCCGGAGGAACCAAATACGGCATACAGTCGTCCACTCCCTTTGCCTGTGCAGCTGTGAGCACCCATCAGGCCTGGGACGCTTACGACAAGGTGTTGGAGCTGGCCGGAGCCAGTAAGCAACGCGACAAGCAGGATCAACGTTATGTAGCTGAACTGATCGACGGCATTTATAGTTACGAAGGCAGCCGAGGCAGCACCAATGGCATTATCGATTCGCAAAACGATGTGGGTGGCTGGGATACCTATTCAGGGTGGAACAACGAAAACGATTCCGACGGCGACGGCATGCCCGACAACTGGGAGGACATACACGGGCTGGAACCTGTCGATCCCTCGGATGGTGTCGCTTACACCTTGTCGCAACAATACACCAACATCGAAGTGTACCTGAACAGCCTGGTAGAAGCTATAATGGCAGCCGGTCTGGAAGGGGCTGAATCGAATTTGAGGCCGGTTCATAATCCCGGTGTCGTTCCTCAATACTTATGGACCGAAACCGGCCTGCTGGTACCCGATG
>JAQUTN010000159.1 GCA_028694375.1 Bacteroidales bacterium | reverse complement strand
GGTGATGTCCACCACATTGTTGATGGGATGCTGGCCGATCAAACGCAGGCGATCCTGCAGCCATTTGGGTGATTCAGCTACTCTGACTCCGGTCATGGTTAAACCGCAATAACGGGGGCAGGCCTCGGTATTGAGAACTTCTACCTCTATGTTTAAATTATTGTTGTCAACCTTGAACGCTTCGACCGATGGTCTGCGAAGCTGTACAGTTTTACCCTGGGTTTTGAGCCAGGCGGCCAAATCGCGGGCCACTCCATAATGTGACAAAGCGTCGGCACGGTTGGGTGTCAGGTCAACTTCGAGCACAGCCCGGCTTTCCAATCCGTAGTATTTAATGGCGGGCATCCCCGGAGGGGTGTCAGCGGGCAATACTATTATGCCTTCGTGACTGTCGCCTATGCCAATTTCGTCTTCGGCACATATCATACCGTAAGATTCTACGCCCCTTATTTTGCTGCGTTTGATGGTCAATTCCTGATCGCCCATATAAAGCCTGGTGCCTACTGTGGCTACAATTACTTTTTGACCTGCAGCCACATTGGGAGCCCCGCAAACAATTTGAAGCACTTCGGGACCACCAATAGTTACGGTGGTCAGATGTAAATGATCGGAATTAGGATGAGGTATACAAGTCAATACTTCTCCAACTACCAGGCCTTCGAGGCCGCCCCGTATACTTTCGACCATCTCTACAGGACCGTTTTCAAGGCCAATGGAAGTCAGCACTTTGGCACATTCAGCGGCTGAAATGTCTACATCGACAAATTCTTTTAGCCAATCATACGAAATAAGCATACATCAACATTTAATGGATAATTGCATCAGCACTTCCCTGATTTTTTCATAAGTAGTAATTCTGGTTGGCACCAGCGGCAGCCTCAGTTTATTCTGAATATGGCCCATAGCGTGAAGTATACATTTAACACCGGCCGGATTGCCATCAATAAACAGGAGATTGAACAATTCCGTAAATCGCTGGTGAATTTCCAGGGCGTTGCTGTAATCGCCGTTTAAAGCAAGTCGAACCATGCGGCTGAACTCCTTGGGGAAAGCATTGCCGATTACAGAAATCACACCTGAGGCTCCTAAAGTGATATAGGGAAATGTCACGGCGTCATCACCCGAAATAACCATAAAATCGGAAGGTTTGTTTTTGATGATTTCATTCACCTGGACAATATTTCCCGAAGCTTCCTTGACTGCCACAATGTTGGCACATTCACGGGCCAGTCGCAAGGTGGTTTCGGCTGACATATTAACTCCGGTACGGCCTGGAACATTATACAATAAAATAGGCTTATCGGTGGCAGCCGACAAAGCCTTGTAATGTTGATAAATACCTTCCTGTGAAGGCTTATTGTAATAGGGAGTAACAGAAAGTATGGCAGTAACACCCTCAAAATCGCAGGTTTCCAACTGCTGCACCAGACTGCGGGTACAATTGCCACCAACCCCTAACACGATAGGTATATGACCGTTAACACGCTGAATAACAAAGTCTTTTACGGCTTTCTTTTCGTCATCACTTAGAGTGGGCGTTTCGGCCGTAGTGCCAAGTACGACCAAGTAATCTGTTTTGTTGCGCAACTGATAATCCACCAGTCGACCCAAGGCGTCAAAATCAATACTGTCGTCTTTGTTAAAAGGTGTTATCAGGGCAACACCCATTCCCCTCAATTTATTATTTATGGAAGTTTTCATACGATTTAGCTTGCAGGAGTCTGAAGCGCAAAGGTATAAAAAACCTACTTAACACGTAAATTCTTAAGATAAAAAAGCACGTCCGCGGCGTTTTTTTCCATCTCTTCTTTTTCCTGACCCCTGATGTCCACTATCATATCGTACCAAACAGGGTCGGCTGTTTTTAAGCCCAGGCGATACAAGGCTGGTGAACTAGCCACAAAAAATTCGTTCAGGGCATGGGAAGTATAACAGAGATCGATCAGAAGATCGGCCGGATAGCCCAGAAAGCGATTCATCAGGTATTCTTTTGGGAAAAAACAAAAAGTCAGGTCCCGGTCGCTGATTATATTGTAATAAGGGGGATAATCGCTGTTTTGAACCCCTCTGGCAGCATAGGTCCAGGCCATTACCTCTTTGCCGTCGGCCAATAGTTCGTCCACCAGGGGTACCACATGCTCGTGGTCGGCTATGTCAAACAAAATACTGACTCTCTTCAAATCGGCATAATTCATGAAACGCTTGCTACGCTTGTGTTGGCGTCTTAAGGCTTTGATCTTACGTTTTAAAAAGAAATCTACCATAATCTCTTATTCTGCTGTTTGGTATTAGAGTTCGTCAAAAAGGCCGGGGCTTGATATGGAGCCGGGCTTAGAGTTTTTATTTGGGTGTAATCCTGATCCTTGCGCTGCAGGCTGCTTCCTTTCTGTAGAAGTTGAGTCAGGTTCAGCATCACCGGCAGAGTCAGTGGCATTAACTTTACCGGCAGTGGCAGGATCTGCAGTAGCAGACAGCAAGGCCAGAAATTCAGTTTCGGACATCAGCCTCAGACCCAGAGCCTTGGCTTTTTCAAGTTTGGAAGGCCCCATGTTCTCGCCGGCTAAAATAAAATCGGTTTTAGCGCTTACCGAAGAAGCAATCCGGCCTCCCTCCTGCTCAATCAGAGCCTTATATTCTTCGCGGCTGTGCTTTTCGAAAGTCCCGCTGATGACCAGGGTTTGATTTTTCAACAAGCCTCCGGCTTTTTGCTGCCCGGGTTGATGCGATTTATACTGTAAACCCAGCTGCCGGAGTTCTTCCAGCATGACCTGGTTGGCGGGATTGGCAAAAAAGGCCAGCACACTTTCGGCTATTTTGCTGCCCACCTCCTCAACCTGCAATAGTTCTTCGTAAGTGGCCTGTCGCAAAGCATCCATCGATCCCAGACTACGAGCCAGCTTTTTGGCTACAGTCTCGCCCACAAAACGTATACCCAGGGCAAACAAGAGTCTTTCGAAGGGCACCGACACCGAAGCGGCTATGCTTTTTAATAAATTGTCGGCCGATTTCTCCCCCATTCGTTCCAAGCCGATCAGTAGCTCTTTTTGCAGGCGATACAAATCGGAAGCTTTGTTGATCAGGCCTTTTTGATACAATAAATCCACGGTTTCTTCGCCCAGGCCCTCGATGTTCATCGCCTTGCGTTGTATGAAATGCAGAATTCTGCCTTTGATTTGGGGCGGACAGGCCGTCGTGTTGGGGCAGTAATGCGCAGCTTCGCCTTCGATACGTATCAAAGGGCTGCCGCATTCCGGACAGCAATTGATAAACTGCACCGGCTCCGATGCCCCTGCTTTTCTGTATTCCTTGTCCACTCCCACAATCTTGGGAATAATTTCACCGCCTTTTTCCACAAAGACCCGGTCGCCCAAATGCAAATCCAGCTCGCGCATAAAATCAGCGTTATGCAGCGAAGCCCGTTTGACCACGGTGCCCGATAATAAGACCGGCTCCAGATTGGCCACCGGAGTGACGGCCCCTGTTCTGCCCACCTGAAAACTCAGTGACTTCAGGCGGCTCAAAGCCTGTTCTGCCTGAAATTTATAGGCGATGGCCCAACGGGGCGATTTGGCGGTGTAGCCTAACAGCTCCTGCTGGCGAAGAGAATTGACTTTGATAACAATACCGTCGGTGGCTACCGGTAGTTTTTTGCGTTCTTCGTCCCAATAGCTGATAAACTCATACACTTCGTCCAGTTTGTTGCACTTGCGTATATGTTCCGAAATACGCAAACCCCAACTTCTGGCTTTGAGTAGGTTTTCGTAGTGTCCCTCGCAGGGTAATTGATCTCCCAGCATAGCATAGAGCCAGGCTTCGAGCTTGCGTGAGGCTACCATGGCTGAATTTTGTAGCTTCAAAGTGCCCGAGGCGGCATTTCGGGGATTGGCAAAAAGGTTTTCCTCCTGCTTTTCG
>JAQUTN010000026.1 GCA_028694375.1 Bacteroidales bacterium | reverse complement strand
TGCACCCGCACGGGTTATCCTTTGCTCAGGGCTATGTATTTGCATCATCCTCAGGATAAAACCTGCCGTCATATAGACGATCAATATTATTTTGGCGACCATATGCTGGTAGCTCCTGTTATGAATTCCGAGGGTATTCGTGATGTATATTTGCCCGAAGGGGAATGGGTGCATTTCTTCAGCCGTAAAAAATATACCGGAGCTCAATGGATCAAAGACATGGAAGTCCCTTTGGATGAAATGCCGGTGTTTGTAAAAGCCGGCAGCAGTATTCCTCTCTATCCCGAAAAGGTGGCCTGTACGGATGAAATGGATATGGACAAAGTAATCAGGGAACAATTCTAAAAAATAAATACCTGCAAAGTGTCAGTGAAAAAGGAGATAAACTATCAAGTTTAAGCAATAACAATGAAAACCTGGAAATCAAATTGGGAGGACAGCAAAAAACACTACATGGACTGGTGGCAACAAAAAGGCATCGTGTTGACTATGTGGGAACATCTGGACAAAGAGGGAACAGCCCGGGAACTGGTCAAGGCACCTGCCCCAGCCAAAGACCTGAATCAATTTTGGTTCGATCCCGACTGGCGTTCTGATTATTTACATCACAAAATGGCGGGCTATTCGTTTATGGCCGATATTTTGCCTGTAGCCAACACCCAATTGGGACCCGGATCGCTGGGAGCTGTATTGGGTGCTGAGCTCGAGGGCCGTGAAGATACCATCTGGATAAGAGATAAAGCAGGATTTGACGGAAATATTGTACTTAAAGAAGACAATCGATGGTGGTTATTGCATCAGGAATTGTTGAAAAAATGCCGTCAAAAATCACAGGATAAGTATTTTGTGGGTATGCCAGACCTGGTCGAAGGTCTTGATGTTTTGGCCAGCCTCAAAGGCCCTGATAATGTATTAATGGATCTGATATTGGATCCCGACGGCAGTTTGCAACAACTGCAGGCTATTAATAAAGCCTGGTTTGAAGTTTTTGACCGCTTGTACGAGATCATCAATGTGAACGGGGAAATGGCTTTTTGTTACTTTTCCATCTGGGGACCAGGGAAGGTTGCCAAATTGCAGTGCGATATTTCAGTGATGATTTCCGAGGAGGATTTCAGAACTTTCACTCTGCCTTTTTTGCAGGAACAATGTGAATACCTGGATTATACTTTGTACCACCTGGATGGTGTGGATGCTATCCGCCATCTGGATGCCGTACTCGAACTAAAACAACTGAATGCCGTACAATGGACACCTGGTGTTGGTCAGCCTCAGGGAGGCGATCCGCGTTGGTATGATTTATACAAAAAAATTCTTGATGGCGGCAAGTCGGTTATGATCAACTGGGTTCAACTTGATGAACTGGAAGCTTTGCTGGATAATGTTGGCAATCAGGGATTGAATATCCAGATGGATTTTAAATCGGAAAAAGAAATTGAAAAAGCCTTAAACATAGTTGAAAAATACAGATAAAAATGAGAAATCTTGTTGAATTGTCCACACTGGATATTGTTGTATTTGTTGCTTATTTGGTAATACTGGCCGGGGTAGGAGCCTGGGCCAGTTTCGGAAACAGAAAAAAAGAAGGAAATTTATTTTTAGCCAACAAGAGCTTGGGCTGGTTTGCTATAGGCTTGACCATGTGGGGCACTAATGTAGGCCCTTCTATGTTGATTGCCAACGCCAGCAGCGGTTTTGAAGGCGGCATTGCTGCAGGAAATTTTTCCTGGTACGCTTTTCCTTTTATTATGCTCCTGGCTTTTGTGTTTGCTCCCCGCTATCTGGGAGCTAATGTTACCACCCTGCCCGAATACATGGGCAAACGCTTCGGAGAACAAACCCGTAGTTACATTGCCTGGTATTCCATTCTTACTATTTTAATTTCCTGGTTGGGCCTGACTTTGTTTTCGGGCGGGGTTTTTATGGCTCAGCTTTTGCCTATTCCCTTATGGGCCTGCATTGTGATATTAGTAGCCGTTTCGGCTTTGTTTACCATGGCGGGCGGCCTGAAGGCTATTGCTTATACCAATGTGTATCAGATGCTTTTGCTGATTGCGGTTTCGGTGCTTTTGGTAGTGATGGGGATCGGCAAAATAGGCGGTCTGAGCACTGTGGTTAGGGATACTCCGGTAGATTTCTGGAATCTTTTCCGTCCCCTGGACGACAAGGATTTTCCCTGGTTGGCAATTTTGTTGGGCTATCCAATAATGGGGGTCTGGTTTTGGTGTACCGATCAATCGATGGTGCAATCAGTGCTGGGAGCCAAAAACCTGAAAGAAGGCCAAAAAGGGGCTAACTTCTGCGCCTGGCTCAAATTGCTTGATATTCCTCTTTTTATCATACCCGGTATTTTATGCTTTTTGCTATTACCTGGCCTGACCAATTCGACAGATTCCTACCTGCAACTGGTCAATGCTGTATTCCCCTCCGGTTTGATGGGTCTGGTTATTGTAGTAATGGTGGCAGCTTTGATAAGTACTATCGGATCGGCATTAAATTCCTTAAGTACAGTTTTCACGATGGATATTTACATCAAGAAATACCGTCCTGATGCCGGTGAGAGCAAGATTCGCAGCATAGGTCGCAGGGTGGTTTTTATCGGAGCTTTGATTTCGGTGTTTTTGGCTATTGGCATTACTTATATTCAGGGCTTGAGCTTTTTCAATATTTTCCAGTCGGTGTTGGGCTTTTTGGCTCCGCCCATGGCTGCTGGTTTCCTCTTTGCGGCATTTTGGAAAAAAACTTCGGCCAAAGCAGTTAACCTGGTGCTGACTGCAGGCACAGCCTTCAGTATAGGTACAGGTGTTTTGTATTATACAGGAGTGATATTTAGCGGCATGCATTATTTATATCTCTCCTTCTTTATTTTTGTGGTCCTGGCTCTTTTTATTTTTGTTTGGTCATTGGCTGCTTCTAAACCTTCTGTGCAAAGGATAGAATTTGTGCCTGTTAAAGTAAGCAAGGGAGTAAAAATAGCCTGGGGATTTCTGGTTTTGTGTATGCTTGGACTGTATGTATTTTTTAATGGATATTGATATTGGTTTTTTTAGTTAGAAATTATGAATTGGGTAGATGAATTGTTGCAGGTGAAAGCTGTCAAGGCCTTACCGATAATGACCCATCCGGGTATAGAAAAAATTGGTAAAACTGTGCGAGACGCCGTAACAGACGGGAAGGTGCATTACGAAGCCATTCGTTATTTATCGGAAAATTATCCTTCCATGGCTTGTACCGTGATTATGGATTTGACCGTCGAAGCCGAAGCTTTCGGATCAAAAATAAATATGCCCGAAGACGAGGTGCCTTCTGTAACAGACCGTCTGGTACAAGACAGGGAGAGTATTGAAAATCTGGAGATTCCCGCTATGGATGCCGGCAGGTTGCCCGAGTATTTATTGGCTAATCGCTTGGCCGTTGAAAATATCAAGGATAAGATAGTTTTGTCCGGATGCATAGGCCCGTTCTCGCTGGCTGGTCGGCTATTCGGCCTCTCCGAAATCATGATGGAACTCTACATGGATCCCGACACGATTCAGCTTTTGCTGGATAAATGCACAAAGTTTTTAATCACTTATTGCAAGGCGCTCAAAGCCATTGGAACTGCCGGAGTCTTTATGGCCGAACCGGCTGCAGGCTTGTTGTCCAACGAAGACTGTCAAGCCTTTTCCAGTGACTATGTTCGTGAAATTGTTGATGCTGTTCAGGACGATCAATTCAGTATTATTCTGCACAACTGCGGTAACAGTGGCCAATGTACTCAGGCAATGATTGACAGCGGAGCCAGAGTTTTGCATTTTGGAAACCGCATCGATATGGAAGAAGTTCTGCGGACTTGTCCGGCCGATATATTAGTAATGGGTAATCTCGATCCCGTTGGGGTTTTCAAGCAGGGCAGCCCGCAAATGGTCAAAGAAAGCAGCCTGCAATTGCTGGATAAAGCCAAATCTTACCGCAATTTTGTTCTTTCGTCGGGTTGCGACATTCCTCCACATACTCCGCTAGAAAATATTGCGGCCTTTTTTGAAGCCTGTACAGAACAAAAAACCTGATTTGAAGATGAAACAACTTTGCTTAGCCCTTATTTGCCTTATACTGTCCAATGTCGTTTTTGCCCAAAGGGAGTCTTTTGAACTCAAGGAGGACTGGACTTCTTTTGTTACGAAAAGCCCTAATCCCGATGCTGTGCTCAATGACACCCTCAGGCTAAATCTGCCGCACAACTGGGACGATTATTACGGCTACCGTCAGCTCACGCACGGCAACCTGCATGGCACAGCTTTGTATACCAAAGTCTTTGAGGCTCCCAAAAAACAGCAAGGCAAACGTTATTTTATTCGCTTCGAAGGAGTAGGTACTTATGCTGTGATAAAACTCAACAACAAAGACCTTGGACGTCATTTGGGAGGCAGAGTTACGTTTACATTAGATGTCAGTGAATATTTGAATTACGGTACTGACAATTTACTGGAAGTAAAGGTGGAGCATCCCAATATGATTTCGGATATGCCCTGCGTTTGCGGAGGCTGTTCTTCCGAATGGGGATTTAGTGAAGGTTCGCAGCCTTTCGGTATTTATCGTCCGGTGGTATTCGAAGTTACCGACGAAGTCCGTATAGAACCTTTTGGCGTCCATATCTGGAACGACGATCAAGCCGGGAAAATATTCATTGATACAGAAATCAGGAATTACTCCGATCGGGAACAAAAGCTTCTGCTCGAGAATCGTTTCAATACACACAAAGGGAAAAAAGTTTTTCTGCTTCGTAAGGTAATCAGTTTGACACCGGGAACCACTGTCACTATTCGTCAAGAGGCCGACATAGAGAATCCGGTGCTATGGAGTAACGAAAATCCGTATTTGTACAACTTGGTTACCAGTCTCAAACAAGGCAGGAAAAAACGAGATGTGTTGGAAACTCCCTTTGGTATTCGTACCATCAGCTGGCCGGTAAAACGAAACGACGACGACGGGCGTTTCTTTTTGAACGGCAAGCCGGTGTTTTTGAACGGAACCTGTGAGTACGAGCATCTCTTGGGACAAGGCCATGCTTTTAGCCGCGAACAGGTGGAGGCCCGGGTCAAACAAATGCTCAACGCCGGATTCAATGCTTTCAGAGACGCTCACCAGCCTCATCATCTGGATTATCAGAAGTATTGGGACCAATACGGTATTTTATTCTGGACTCAATTATCGGCACATATCTGGTACGACACTCCCGAATTCAGAGAAAACTTCAAAACCCAGCTCAGGCAATGGGTAAAAGAGCGCCGTAACAGTCCTTCGGTGGTGTTGTGGGGGCTGCAAAACGAAAGCATGTTGCCCAAAGATTTTGCCGAAGAATGCACGGAAATAATTCGCGAAATGGATCCCACAGCCTTGAATATGCGCGCTGTTACCACCTGTAACGGTGGGGTAGGTACCGACTGGAACGTGGTACAAAACTGGAGTGGAACCTACAGCGGTAATCCTGAACGCTACGACGAAGAACTGGCTTTGCCCAATCAATTATTGAACGGAGAATACGGAGCCTGGAGGACTCTGGATTTGCACGAAGAACCGGGTCCTTTTAAACAGGATGGTATTTATTCCGAAGAACGTTTTTGTCAATTGATGGAGATGAAAATTCATCTGGCCGAAAAAGCCCGTAACCAAGTCTGTGGTCAGTTTCAATGGATATTCAACAGCCACGACAACCCCGGACGCCGTCAGCCCGACGAAGCTTACAGGATTATAGACAGGGTGGGGCCGGTCAATTACAAAGGGCTCATTACCCCCTGGGAGGAACCTCTGGATGCGTATTACATGTATCGTTCCAATTATGTGTCGGCCGATACGGATCCCATGGTTTATATAGCCTCGCATACCTGGCCCGATCGTTTTGAGGAGCCCCGCAAAGCCAACATACAAGTCTACAGTAATTGCGATTCGGTGCAATTATACAACGACGCAGGCAACAAGGCTTACCTGGGAACGGAAGTTCATCAGAGAATAAAGGGCACACACTTTTCTTTTGAAAATAGCTTTGTTCGCTATAATGTGCTGCGTGCAGTTGCTTACCGCTCGGGTAAGGCCGTAGCTGAAGATTTGATTGTATTGAACAAGCTGGAAAAAGCACCCTCTTTTGATCTTTTGTACAAAAAAGACAAAGCACTCACCAAAGGCAAGTCCTCGTACCATTATATTTATCGCATCAATTGCGGAGGGGACGACTACGTAGATAGTTTTGGTCAACTTTGGAGCAAAGACGACAGCAGTTTTTCGCGTTCATGGGCTCAGGACTTTGCCGGTTTAAATCCTTATCAGGCCAGTCAACGTGTCACTTACGATCCCATTGAGGGAAGCAGGGACTGGCCCTTGTTTAGTCATTTCCGTTACGGCAGACATAAATTGGCCTATCGTTTTCCTTTACCTGATGGTAAATACAGAGTGGAATTGTATTTTGTAGAGCCCTGGCAAGGCACAGGAGCAGGCAAGGGAGTTGATTGTGCCGGCTTGCGTCTTTTCGATGTTTCGCTTAACGGGAAAACAGTGCTGAATGATTTCGATATTTGGGCTGAAGCCGGGCACGATGTGGCTTTGAAAAAAACCTTCAATGTAGAAGTTCAAGGAGGTGTTCTGAAAATCGAATTTCCAGAGGTAAAGGCCGGCCAGGCTATTATATCGGCCATCGCTATCGCCAGCCGTGACAAGAGCATAGAGCCCTATGTGCCTCCTGTTTCGGACTGGAGCTGGCAAAAGGCTGACCAGGATCGGATAGGACGCTTCCCCACCGAACGCTTGCCCCAGGATAACAATGTCAGGCCTGGTGTTTCTTATCCTGCCATAGAGGCTCTGATAGAGGGTAAGTATAGAAAAGAACTCATGCGTAACCGAATGGCTGTACTCTTTGAAGCAGAGGCATCAAACTGCATCAGCTGGGATATTACAACCGGTTTGGCTCAGTTGTATGCCTTGCGCTTTAATTATCGCAATATTGCAGAAGAAGATAAAGTGGTAAACATGAAAATTGTCGCTGCTGACGGCACAGTGCTCAAAGAAGATAAGCTGACTTTTCCGGTCAATGAGAGAGGCTGGAAATTGATCAGTACTACCACCGGTTCTTTCATCAATGCCGGCCATTACCGGATTATTCTTTCTTCGCCCGATATGGAGGGCTTGTGTTTCGAAGGACTGGATGTTCAGTGAAAACTTCGACAGGGTGCTTTATTCCACATAATCATCCGGCAGCGAAGCACCGGCTTTCTTGTGAGAGATCTCTCCGCCGAAAACAATGGAGTTGTCGGGGATACTTCCGTCACTTCGTATGAGGCAAGTGTCCCTAAGTAAACGAATTTCTGAAGATTTTATTAGCCCGGCTTCACGCCGTTGCGTCAGATCTCTGGGACTACCATCGGATTTGTGGTAATATAGAATGTGATATACTTTTCCTGCAAGACCTACAATCATCCGCTGATTGTCCGAAGTGGGTGATAAATAAACTTCCAGATCAACTGTCGGCCCCATTTCCTTCTCTTTTGCATCAGCCCTTTTCTCAATTAACCTATAACCGTTTTGGGGCAATGTTCCGGCATAGAGAGAACGGCAGAAATGTTGGCCTGAATTATAATAAACGCTGTGACGGTTTTTTTCGTAGGTTTTGTTTTTAGATGCAGAAGCTTCAACATAGGGCTGATAATAATAATAGCCCAGGCTGCTGTTCATGGATTGAAACCCATTGGAACTTACCGAAAAATTAATCAGCACTACGTACAGTTTATATCCCAATAGTGGCAGATCTATTATCAGGGGCTCTTCCGAGAAGGCATAAAAAATATTGAATTCATTAAAGGGATTCCGGCCGTTTATGCTAGTATCTTCGACCGGAATCTTAAAGTGTTGAAATCTTAAGACAGTATCGTTTTCAAGGATTGCCATTTTGCCCCAATAATCATTGCCCAAAAAACAACGACAAAACTCTTTTACATTATTTTGTCTAAGATTTTTGTCCGTAACGACCACTTCGGATAACTGAAGATTTTTTTCTTTTAAGAAGATTCTCATATCCCTGGTATGGCCATCGATATCAAATTGCTGAGGCTGGAAGCTGATATGATTAACCACCAGGCTGGACGGAATCGGAATATCTTCGATCAGGAAAAATCCTTCATCGTTTGTCACAGTGCCTTTAGTACTTCCCTCAATAAAGACCATGGCATAAGGAATGGGCTTTTTGTGTATACTATCCAGCACCAAGCCTTTAACTGTGTACTGACAGAATGAAGGAAAGGATAACCCAAGACAAAAAATAAGAAAACTCAACAGACGAAAAGGCAATGAGAAATTCATGGTTAGTAGTATAAACGGTTTATGTTTTTACAACTTAGTTAGTTCTGGGATTTAAAAAAACAAATTTAAACAATTATTTAATGCATACATCAAAAAAAGCTCAACAGTCTGGTAGATTGTTGAGCTTTTTTGTGAATGAAAGAGTCTTTTTTATCTTAGAAAGTTCTCTTTCAGTAAAAATTATTCACGATTCCTGTTGGATTGTCTGCCCGAATCGAAAGATCTGAGCAGTTCTCTTGAAAAACCTTCTTCGGCTAAATAATACTTATAGAGTTTTTCAGGACTGAGTATGGCTTTGAGTTTAATGTATCGCTCTTTGTCCAGATCTGACTGCTGTTGACGGATCTCGGCCATACGGGTATTGATCTTTTCGTAATCGGTTTCCTTGTTTTCTCTTTCTTGTCTGGGGATACGTATCAAACGCATCATTTCACGGTTGAGGGCAAAGCTTCTGTCCTGTATGTCGTTGACGATAGGCCAAAACAATTGAGCTTCTTCGCTGGTAAGACCAATTTTGTCGGTAAAATAAGCAATTCTCTTAAGTCGCATTTCTTCCCATTGTTTTTGTCTTTCTTCCTGATTCGGGCCCTGGCCGTTTGTGTTTGCCTCGTTGCCTGATCTTTGGGAAAAGGCAACACTACTGAATAAAAAGCATAAAGCGATTATTAAGCTGGATTTCATTTTTAATGGGTTTTTGGACTGAAATTATTCGAGTTCGTCCTGATTAATGTAATAATACATAAGACTGTATTCGTCAAGCGAGCTCAGCAGAATTTCTTCGGCAGTCATAGTGTTTACCTGAAATTCTTCCGTTTCAACGCCATCTATTGTGCTGATAACGGATTGTTTTTTATCCGTATTGGTCAGATTGAGTACCGCGCGTATCGAAAACAAAAGCACAACAAATACAGCAGCCATGTAAAGTACAGGTTTTACACGGTTCATAAATAGCTTTCTTCCCTGAACAGGAGCAGATTCACTGGCAATACGATTTTGAATTTCCGCTGTCAGGTTTTCGAAATAATGCTCGGGAACTTTAAATATTTCTTTATTGCCGGGCTGGTCAAAATTAAACTTGTTGGTCATAGAGTACCTCCGTATTTTGGGAAAAGAACATCTTCTTAGACAAAGATAATAAAATAAGGTTTAAAAATAACTCAAAAATCAGCTGTCATAAAAGCTTCAATTTTTTTGACAGCGTAATGGTACGAAGCTTTTAGAGCTCCTACCGAGGTTCCTAATATTTCAGATATATCGTCGTATTTCATGTCGTCATAATATTTCATATTGAAGACCAGGCGTTGTTTGTCGGGCAGGCTCAAAATAGCCTGCTGAAGCTTCAGTGCGGCTTCGTCTCCCGAAAAATAAGGGTCTCCCCTTAAGTTTTGAACCATAATATCTTCCATATCGGTAAAGTTGGATTGGTTTTTAATCCGCTCTTTGTTGAGGAAGGTGTAGGTTTCGTTGATAGCAATACGAAACATCCAGGTAGATATTTTGGAATCTCCCCTGAATTGCTCAATATTGCTCCATGCTTTCATATACGTGTTTTGTAAAATATCGTTGGCATCGTCGTGCGAAAGTACCATTTTCCGAATCTGCCAATAAAGACTTTCTGATGTTTCACTAACCAGCATGCCAAAAGCTTTTGAGCGGGTCAGCGGGTCTCTGATCAAAGCGAGGATTTCGCTTTCTTTTTGTTGATCCATTCGTTTTTAGAATTCCTGCTACACAATGGTATCAGATGGTATTTAATTCAAAAAGTTTAATTGAACCTAATTATTAAGCCTATTGAATAAACAATAGGTAAAGGCTGAGAGCAGGTATGGCCAGTAAAACGGTATCCATACGGTCAAGCAGGCCTCCGTGTCCCGGAATTAAATTTCCGGAATCTTTTACCTGCACTGTCCTTTTGATGAGCGATTCAAATAGATCACCTAAAAGCCCGAAAACAACTATCACAGCTGCAAATCCCATCCATTCGCCCAGACTGAAGATTTCGGGAAACCAATGAGCGGCCGGCACAGCGGCAGCGATAGTGATGATTAATTCTCCAATAAATCCCTCCCAGGTTTTTTTGGGTGAAATCCGTTCAAAAAGTTTGTGTTTGCCAAAAAGACTACCGATGACATAAGCAGAAGTGTCAGCAATCCACACCAAGACAAAAAAACTCATCAACAAGACAGGATGATAATTGCCGTTGTCCTGAATGGAGGGTAAAAAGGCCATACGCATCAGCAGCACCATAGCCAGGCTAATATATATTTGTCCGAAACAGGTGTAGGCCAGAGCATGCAAATTTTTCAATCCATTTTTGAAAAGCTCCATGGCAGAGAAATAAATCAGGAAGCCAAGCCAGGGAAGAAAAATGCCGGCCGGCAAAAGACCGCTAAAGTAAAAGTAGGCTGCCGCAAACAAATAGACACCACTCAGGCTGGCCATAAGTTTGTTGATCTTAATATCTGGCTGTTTTTCAATTAAGGTATAAAATTCCCATAGACTTAAACCCGTTATAAGAGCAAAAAGCAAAGCAAAAGAGTAGGAGCCAAAAAGGATGCAAAAGGTCACCAGCGCCACAAAAACAATTCCACTTACACCTCTTGCATAAAGCTCTTTCATAATAATTCATTAAATTGCGTGAATACCTGGATTGAATCTCTTTATTCCTTGTCGGGAAAATCCTTTATTTCATCAGGTTCTTGTGGATTATCAGCGGGGGATGCGACTTCAGCACGAGATGAATCCTCTTTTTGAATTGATTCTGAAGATGTTGCTGTGTCGGTAGTTTCTGCCGCTTGTACAGAAAAGCTTTCCTTATTTTCTGAAGAGTTTTCAGTAGTGTTGTTTTGCTGCTTTTGCGACTCAATCATTTCGTCCATACGGGAGATCCACTTACGTTTGCCAAAGATGTGTTCCATATCCTCTGAGAATATTACTTCGCGTTCAACCAGTATATTGGCAAGCTGTTGATGCCCCTCTTTGTGTTCACTCAGTAACTTTTTGGCTCTCTGGTATTGTTCGTCTACCAAAGCTTTCACTTCTTTGTCGATGAGTTCAGCCGTTTTCTCGCTGTAGGGTTTGGAAAAGCTGAATTCGGAACTGCCGGTAGAATCGAAGTAGGAGAGGTTATTTAACTTATCGCTCATACCAAAATAGGCAACCATGGCATAAGCTTGCTTGGTTATCCTTTCGAGATCGTTGAGCGCACCGGAAGAAATTTTGCCAATAAACAAATCTTCGGCTGCACGGCCTCCCAGGGCAGAACACATTTCGTCAAGCATTTGCTCTTTGGTGGTCAGTTGTCGCTCTTCGGGTAAATACCAGGCGGCTCCCAGGGCTTTACCTCTGGGCACTATGGTTACTTTGATTAGTGGGTGGGCGTATTCGAGCAGCCAACTCAATGTGGCATGTCCGGCTTCGTGTATAGCAATGGAGCGACGTTCTTCGGCAGTGGTGATTTTGTTCTTCTTTTCCAGCCCTCCGATGATGCGGTCAACGGCATCGAGAAAATCCTGTTTCTGTACATGAGATTTGCCTTTGCGGGCAGCAATCAGAGCGGCTTCGTTGCAAACATTGGCAATATCAGCTCCGGAAAAACCGGGGGTTTGACGGGCCATATATTGCGGATCCAGGCTGTCGTCTGTTTTGATGGGGCGAAGATGTACCAGAAAAATTTCGTGACGCTCGTTGATGTCGGGTAAGTCAACGCTGATCTGTCGGTCAAAACGTCCGGCTCTGAGCAAAGCTTTGTCCAGCACGTCAACACGATTGGTCGCTGCCAATATAATAACGCCGCTGTTGGAACCAAAACCATCCATTTCGGTGAGCAATTGGTTCAGGGTGTTCTCGCGTTCGTCGTTGGCCCCCATATTCGGGTTTTTACCGCGAGCCCTGCCTACGGCGTCGATTTCGTCTATAAAGACTATACAGGGAGCTTTTTCCTTGGCTTGTCTGAAGAGGTCACGTACCCTGGAGGCGCCCACACCCACAAACATTTCTACAAAATCTGAACCCGAAAGTGAAAAGAAGGGCACATCGGCCTCGCCGGCCACGGCTTTGGCCAGCAAGGTTTTACCCGTTCCGGGAGGGCCTACCAGCAAGGCCCCTTTGGGGATTTTGCCTCCCAGCTCGGTGTATTTGGCCGGATTTTTCAGGAAGGCCACGATTTCTTCCACCTCCTGCTTGGCTTCGCTAAGACCGGCAACATCTTTAAAGGTGATGGGATTTTCACCGCCCTTTTCGAACAACCTGGCCTTGGATTTTCCTACGTTGAAAATGCCACCGGCACCACCGGCACCACCGGCGCCGCCACCAGCCATTCTCCTCATTATAAAAACCCAAATTACGATAAGCAAAATAAAAGGGGCCAGACTGAGCAGAACAGACATAAAGGTATTGGAGGTATTGTCGTATTTAACCTTAATATCCAGAGAATGAGTCTTTATTAATTGCTCAATGTATTCAGAGAAACGATCGGCCGAAGGTATTTCCACAACCAAACCCGGTGCTTTGTCTACATTGACCCCTTCGCCAAAAACGCTTACGAGAGCCTCTTTTCTGATCTTAATGTGAACCTGGTTTTTGTTGCTAATACAGAGCATTTCCTCTACTCTGTTATTCACCAGGTGTTCTTCCATTTCTGTCCAGGTAATTTCTTTGCTTCTTACTTCCTTTCTTGAAATAAACTGAACAGCAAACAAACCTATCAGAATCAGAGCATAGATCCAGTAGATATTGAATTTGGGTTTGGTTTTAATGTCTTTGGGACGTTGTATTTCGCTCATAGATTTTCTTAATTGAGGTCGGAAATTTCTGTTAAACGGGCATCGTTCCAGAGATGTTCCAGGTCGTAATAGTGCCTGCTTTCGGGATGAAAAACATGAACCATAATTTCGCCGTAATCGAGTATTACCCATAAAGCATTCTGGTAACCTTCAGTGGCAAATGGCTTTAGACTCAACTCCTTTTGTAAATGTTCACGGATAAAATCGGAGATGGCCAGAATATGTGTGTTGGATGTACCTTCGCAAATGACAAAATACTTACAAATGGAATGCTCCAGGGCAGACATGTCAACCAGAGTGATACTTTTTCCTTTTCTTTCCTGAATAGCGTGGGTAATATTATTTAATACTGCTTGGTTTTCATCCATAGAATAATTGTTGAATAGTGACAAAGATACATTTTCATTTGCATTGTATCGCAAATATTGTACCAATAATTTAACGACGGGGTTTGATCCATTGCCATAAAACTTTGTAAGTGATCTTCTTACCGTACATCAGGATGCCGGTGCGGTATATTTTCGCGGCCAGTTTGGTGCTTAACACAAATGTCAGTGCCAGCAGCCCATATGACAGGAGCAAGTGCCAAAAAGGCACACCAAAGGGCAAACGAACCATCATTACTATAGGAGAGGTAAAAGGAATAAACGAACACCATATAGTAAGGGGACCGTCGGGATTACTGGCTCCGTAGATGCCTGCATACAACGCGAAAAGAACAGGAATAGTCAAGGGCAGGGTAAATTGCTGAGCATCCTCGCTGTTGTCAATGGCTCCTCCCACAGCCGCAAACAGAGAGGCATACAGCAGGTAGCCTCCCAAAAAATAAAGCACAAACCAGAACAGTATTTTACTTATGGAAATGGAGCCCAGAGCATGCAAACTATCCAGGACACCGGGAGGAAGCGAGCTCTCCGTACCCGGCATTGAAGGGCTTAAGCCGTCCAGTGGAATACCACCGAACTGACTTCCTGCAATCAGTAAAACCAGAAGCAGCAGTACCCAAAGGAAAAATTGAGTGAGGCCCACCAAGGCAATACCAATTATTTTCCCCATCATAAGTTGAAAGGGTTTAGCCGACGAAACAATAATCTCCACGATGCGGTTGGATTTTTCTTCGATCACGCCGTTCATAACCATACCTCCGTAGGCAAAAATAAAGAAGTAGATAAGCATGGCGGTTATCATACCGATGATCATAGAGATTTCCGAAGAGGTTTTTTGTTCGTCACCGTCATCGGTCCAACTTATGGTTTCAACTTTAACTCTTACTTTGGATTCGCGGATTATTTGCTCCAGGCCTTCAATCTGGTAAGAAGCAATTTTGTCTTCGGAGGCCATTTGACTGAGCTGGCTTTGTACGTAATCTTTGAGGTCGGGTCCTAGCTGTTGTACAGAATAAATTCTGACCCTCGGGTTGCCTTCAATTAAGTTCCCATCAATAATAAGGTAGGCGTAATACTTGGCTTTGTTTTGGTTTCTGTAGGCTTCGGTACTGTCGCTGCAAGAAAGAAACTGATAATTAGGTGTGTTCTGCAAGCGGTTCAGATACAGTCCACTGGCGTCAATGACTGCGATTTCTCTGACTTTTGTGTCTTTGACCGAGGATAGTAATAGCGGAACCAGGATAATCAATACAAAGATGACCGGCATTAAAAAGGTCAGAATCAGAAAGGATTTTTTTCTAACCCGGGAAACATATTCCCGTTCTATAATCAACGAAAGTTTGCTCATGACTGTACGCTTTTAATAAAGATTTCGTGCATAGTGGGTATTTTTTCTTCAAAAGATACAATGTCGTAGTTCTCTAAAAGTTCTTTGAAGATAGTATTGTTGTCGTTGAATCCGGCCTGGATGCTTAACTCCAGATGCCAGTAATAATTGTCCGGCACACTGCTTTCAATTTTGAAGAAAGGCGATTTCTCCAGTCTGCTTTTGGCCAACTCCAGATCTTCGGGCAGCCTGAGCCTTACCAGGTAAATGCCGCTGCGATGACTGAGTTTTATGTCCTGTACTTTGCCTTGCAGTATCAGCCTGGATTTGTTGATCAAACCGATTTCGTCGCAGATCTCTTCGACCGAAGCCATGTTGTGCGTCGAAAAAAGTACAGTGGCCCCCTTATCTTTTAGATTTAGAATCTCTTCTTTAATCATTTGTGTGTTTACAGGGTCGAAGCCGCTGAAAGGTTCATCAAGAATCAGAAGTTTGGGCTCGTGCAGAATAGTAATGATAAATTGTACTTTTTGCTGCATGCCCTTGGAAAGTTCTTCCAGTTTTTTGTCGGCCCAGTCGCGTATATTAAATTTATCGAACCAGTATTTTAGCCTTTTTTGGGCATCCTGTTTTGACAGTCCCTTAAGTCTGGCCAGGTAAAGCGCCTGCTCGGCTACTTTCATCTTTTTGTACAAACCCCTTTCTTCGGGTAAATAGCCAATATTGTAAATGTCTTTTTCCCTGAGCGGATTTCCGTTAATCAACACTTGCCCGCTGTCGGAATTCGTAATTTGATTGAGGATACGAATCAGGGTGGTTTTACCGGCCCCGTTGGGGCCCAGCAGCCCGTAAATTTTGGCTTCGGGCACTTGAATACTTACTTTGTCCAAAGCTAAATGTCCGGTGTATTGCTTGACAATGTCTCGGGTTTCAACGTAATACATAAATTTCTGAAATTGGTTTAGTTATGTGAATTCAGGGTGTAATTATTCTTTTTCCCAGGCTTTTGGCCAGCGTTTTGTCCAGATCCTGGAGAATCTTAATTTCTTCCAGCAAGTTGCGCAGAGTTGATTCCTCTTTGTTTTGTTCTGCGATTTTAAGTTGAGACCTGAGTCCGGCCAACTCTTCTTTGACTATCTTCCATTTAAGTTCTTCGAGGAATTGGGGAACCAGGTAGTGCAATTTGTCTTTTTCCTCTACAACAACCTGATACCGACTGTGAATTTTGCTCAGTTCATATTCTTCCGACACCAGTTCCCCTGCCATCAGGCTGATCTCGGCTCGCTGATGGTTTAAAAAAAAACGTTCAGCCACAAAATGATCTTCTTTGTAATGCTCAAGGGCTTCCTTGTACATCAATTTATAAACGGGATGCTGAAATTCGATCTCTTCGTTTTCGAGATCCATCGAAATAAATTCCAGCACTTTAGGGTGAAAGTCTTCGGGGTAGAGGTTTTTGTCAAAGCAGATTTCCTGTTCGCCGTAACGGACTATCATGCGCATTAAATTGCGTTCGTGCTCGTCGTAAGGGCTGAATTGTTTATTTTCTTTTTTTGCAGTTGCCGCTTGCGTGAGGCCTGCTTGTTGCAGTGGCCCGGCAGGCATATAGCTAAGGTCGGGGAAGGGGGCCTCCTCCTCGGTTGCAGGGTACAACGAATCCTGAGATTGTAGACCGGGCTTAGGCGGAACAGCACTCTTTTGTTCAGGGTTTATCAAATTTGATTTTGTTTGTCGTGTTCCACTTTGGATCTCAGGATCGGAATTCTTTCTCAACTCTCTTTGTTGACGAAGACGCTCAATGTGTTTTTGTCGTTTTTTGTTGACTTCTTTTTGAATCAGCAATTCAGGAGAATCTAACAGCCGGCTGCATTCCTTGACGTATTCAGAGCGAATTATGTCATTGGGGATCAGGGCAATGCTTTCGACGATGTCCTGAATGAGCGTTGCTCTTTGAATGGGGTCGTCCCCGGCATCCTGTAGGAGAACTTCGGTCTTGAAACGAATAAAGTCGTTTTCGCTCTTTTTGAGGTAATCCAGCAATTCCGAGGCGCTGTGTCCCCGGGCAAAAGAATCGGGATCTTCTCCTTCGGGTAGTAAAACCACCTTAATGTTGAGACCTTCTTCGAGCAGGAGGTTGATTCCACGCAGCGAAGCCTTGATGCCGGCGGGGTCTCCGTCGTAAAGTACTGTGATATTGTCGGTAAATCGGTGGATGAGTTGAATTTGTCCCTTGGTCAGGGCCGTGCCCGAAGAAGCCACCACATTTTCGACACCGGACTGGTGCATGGACAGCACGTCGGTATAGCCTTCCACCAGGTAACAGCGGTCTTGTTTGACGATGGCTTGTCTGGCAAAATAGATGCCATATAACTCTGCACTTTTGTGATATATATCTGACTCGGGAGAATTGATGTATTTAGCTGCTTTTTCGTTCTTCTTTAGAATGCGTCCTCCAAATGCTTTTATTTTACCTGAAATACCGTGTATGGGAAAAATAACCCTCCCCCGGTAACGATCGTACAACTGGCCCTGGTCGTCGGCGACAGCAAGGCCGGTTTTGAGTAAATACTCCTTCTGGTAGCCTTTTGCCAGAGCTGTTCTCGAAAAGGCATCGCGTTCTTCGGGTGAATAGCCTAATTGGAATTTTTGTATGGTATCTTCGCGCAAACCTCTTTCCATAAAATACCTAAGCCCGATACTCATACCTTCGTCCTGTTTTTTTAGACAGGATTTAAAAAAATCCCGGGCAAATTCGTTGAGCACGAACATACTTTCGCGCTCGTTTTTGCTTTGGATATCTTCGGCGCTGAGTTGTTTTTCTACAACTTCAATATTGTATTTTTTGGCCAGCCACTTAAGTGCCTCATAATAATTGAGTTGCTCATGCTCCATTATAAAATGAACCACATTGCCTCCTTTGCCGCAACTAAAGCATTTACAAATACCCTTGGCCGGTGAAACGCTGAAAGAAGGCGTCTTATCGTCGTGAAAAGGGCAGAGGCCGAGGTAGTTTACACCTCTTTTTCGTAAATGAACAAATTCTCCCACCACTTCTTCGATGCGGGCAGCGTCTAATATTTTGTTTATGGTGGTTTGATCAATCATGTTTGAAAGTGTACCGATATAACCTGAAAATATAGTTAAAAATACAGTCGTTAGATTTAATGAAAGTCAAATAAAATAAGCGCTCAGGGCAATAACTAAAATTATCAAAAATATCGCTAAAACGAATTAGATGTATTGAGTATTTCATTTATATTTGCGGGCAAAATTAATACATTAATGCCAATATTGATAAATTCTGACTGGATTTTTCCCTGAAGATATACCTTAAAGTATACCATAAAGCATTTAATTTGTCCTTATAATACCCTTAATAATACTATTACGTCCAATATTAACCACAATAACGCCTTTAATTTCAGAGAGTATGTTTAAAAACACGCACAGAGCCTGGTTGTTTCTACTTTCATTGCTCTTGGTCGTTGGAGCCTGCAAAGATCCTTACATTTACGACGACGAAGAACCCGACTGGCTTGGTTCCAGCATTTACGATTACCTGGTAGAAAAAGGAGAATACACTTACTTTACAAGGATCATCGATACTTGTAATTATAGTGAGGTATTGGCCAAGACAGGAAGCAAGACGATGTTTGTCTGCAAGGATTCCGCATTTGAGGAGTATTTCAGAAACAACACGGAGGGCATAAGACGCTTCGAAGATTTCAGCAAATCGCAACTGAATCAAATTATGGAATACGCCATGGTAAACGATGCCTCATTGATCGAAACCTTATCATACGCCGTTGGATATGTTAAGGGTCAGGTGATGCGCCGTGCCACTTCGCTGGACCCTTTTGACATGCTTTCTTTTGAACA
>JAQUTN010000158.1 GCA_028694375.1 Bacteroidales bacterium | reverse complement strand
AAAAACCCCCAAAAGTCTGTTGACTTTTGGGGGTTTACTCTACCTGAGTTTATCCTTCCTATTCTGTAAAAGGGTATAAAAGATTACAAATACATATTTACTATGGCCTCGTACAATTCCTGCTTACCGCTTACCTGGCGGGGTTCTCCGTTTTTGAGAGCAATTGCTCTGAGTTCTTCCAGTCCCAGACGGCCTTCTTCGAATGCCTTGCCTTCGCCCTGATCAAAGGAAGCATAGCGCTCTTTACGCATTTTGTTGTAAGGCGATTTTTCCAAAATATCGGCAGCAACGAGCAAAGCACGTGCAAAAGCATCCATGCCTGCAATGTGAGCAATAAAAATATCTTCCAGGTCGGTGGAATTCCTACGCGTTTTGGCATCGAAATTAGTGCCACCCGTTCCCAGGCCTCCTGCTTGCAAAATAACCAGCCAGGCCTCGGTCAATTCGTTCAGGTTCATGGGAAATTGATCGGTATCCCAGCCATTTTGATAATCACCCCGATTGGCGTCGATACTCCCTAGCATGCCGGCATCGGCTGCACATTGCAGTTCGTGCTCGAAAGTATGGCCGGCCAGGGTGGCATGGTTCACTTCCACATTTACTTTGAAATCATTGTCCAGGCCGTGGGCTTTCAAAAAACCTATCACGGTTTCGGTATCGGCATCGTACTGGTGTTTGGTGGGCTCCATGGGTTTAGGCTCAATCAGGAAAGTCCCTTTGAATCCCTTGGCACGGGCATAGTCACGAGCCTTGGTCAACATCATGGCCAAATGAGCTTTTTCACGTTTCATATCTGTGTTGAGCAAGCTCATATAACCTTCGCGACCACCCCAGAACACATAGTTTTCGCCGCCCAAAGCAATAGTAGCGTCCAAGGCATTCTTAATCTGAGTAGCAGCATAGGCTACAGAGGCAAATTCCGGGTTGGTGGCAGCGCCGTTCATATAACGTTTATGACTGAACACATTGGCTGTACCCCACAAAAGTTTGATGCCGGTTTCGGCTTGCTTTTGTTTGGCATACTCCACAATGGCTTTCAGATTAGCTTCGTATTCATCTATTGTTTCGGCCTCATCGACTAAATCAATATCGTGGAAACAATAGTATTCAATGCCTGTTTTGCTCATAAATTCAAAGCCGGCATCCATTTTGGCTTTAGCTCTTTCCAGAATAGTTCCCTTGTTCCAGGCGAAGCTTTTGGTGCCTCCGCCAAACTGGTCATCGCCTTCGGCACAGAGAGTATGCCAGTAGGCCATCGAGAAACGAGTCCATTCGGCCAGAGTTTTGCCCATTACTACTTTGTTGGCATCGTAATAACGAAAGGCCAGGGGATTTTTGGACTGAGGTCCTTCGTACTTGATTTTCCCGATACCGGGAAAGAATTCTTTTGTTGACATAGTTATTTTTGTTTTTGTGTTGATATGACTAAATATATTGTTTCCAGCGACTATAGGCTTCCAGGTAAGCAGGCTGCTCAGCCTTATTGGGATCTATTCGGGTTATTCTTTTGAGTTTACCGAAAGCTTCCTGAGGTGTAGAATAAATACCTGCGCCAATACCGGCACCTCTGGCTGCTCCCACCGAACCATCGGTATCGTACAGTTCTATGCCGGAGCCTGTAAGGGTGGAAAGACTCTCGCGGAATAAAGGACTCAGAAACATATTGGCATGTCCTGCCCTGATCAACGCAGTATTAATTCCCATCGCCTGCATGATTTCCATCCCATAGGCAAAAGCAAACACAATGCCTTCCTGGGCTGCCCTGAGCAAATGCGCCTGGGAATGCCTGTTGAATTGCAGACCATGTATACTACAAGAGGAAGCTTTGTTTTCGAGCATGCGTTCTGTGCCGTTGCCAAAAGGCAGGATGGACAAGCCGTCAGCTCCGATAGGAGCAGAAGCTGCCAGTTCGTTCAATTGAGCATAGCTCAGACCCTTGGAAGCAGAGTTGCGTTTGAGCCAGGCGTTTAATATCCCGGTGCCGTTGATGCAGAGCAAAACGCCAATACGAGTGGCCTCCGCACTGTGATTGACATGGGCAAAACTATTTACTCTCGATTGCGGATCATAGGCCAGACTGTCGTTTACACCGTACACCACGCCCGAAGTGCCGGCAGTGGCAGCAATCTCACCCGGATTCAACACATTCAGCGATAAAGCATTGTTGGGTTGATCACCGGCACGATAGCATATAGGAGTGCCTTTGGACAGGCCTAATTCTTCGGCTACAGCAGCCAATAAACGACCCTGTTCCGAAAAAGAGGGCAAAACCCCGGGGATCCATTCCCTGGGTATTCCCCAATAATTCAGGATAAAATCTGCCGGCTGATTATTTTTGAAGTCCCAGAAAATACCTTCGGACAAACCCGAAGCCGTAGTAAAGGCTTCGCCGCTCAGGCGCAGGGCAATATAATCTCCCGGCAACAAAATCTTGTCGATCTGCTCAAACAGACCGGGCTCGTTTTCTTTGACCCAGGCCAGCTTGGCCGCGGTAAAATTTCCCGGAGAATTGAGCAAATGCGAGAGGCAACGCTCCTGCCCCAGTTCGCGAAAAGCTTTCTCGCCGTAGGGTACAGCCCTGGAATCGCACCAGATAATGGCCGGACGTAAGACCTTCTTTTGTTTGTCGACCAAAACCAGCCCGTGCATCTGATAGGAAATACCGATGGCTTTGATCGAAGCCGCTTCAATACCGGTATGCGACAGTATTTCTTTGGTAACGATCTTGAGGTTCTGCCACCAATCTTCGGGATCTTGTTCGGCCCAGCCTGCTTGCAAAGCTTTTATTGACATTTCGGTGGCCGGTGAAAAGGCCGAGTAAAGACATACTCCACTCTGTGCGTCTACCAATGAAGCTTTCACCGAAGAGCTTCCAATATCGTAACCCAGCAAATACATAATCAGGCAATTTTATGTGAACCCTTACCAATTTTGACATCGTAAACCTTGGGGGCCTTATTGAATTCTTTTTTGTAGGCGGCAATGGCCTCTTCGACAAATGCAGCGTAGTGACTTTCTTCCAGGAGATTTATAGTACAACCTCCAAAACCTCCGCCCATCATGCGGGCACCCAGAGCTCCGTTTTTGATGGCTATACTTACCAAAAAGTCCAATTCCTTACAACTAACGTTATATTTCTTGCTTAAACCCTCGTGCGAACCGTACATCTTTTGTCCGAATTCCACATAATTATCGTGCTTAAGGGCTTCGCAGGCATCGAGCAGACGCTGGTTTTCTTCGATCACATAACGACAGCGGCGATAGGTGCTCTCTTTGAGTTCTTTTTTGAAATCGTTCAGCAAATCCAGGCTGACATCGCGCAGCAATTTCACCTGAGGATGTTTTTTTTGTATAATCGCCACACCTTCTTCGCATTCCGCACGACGAATATTGTATTCCGAAGCCGCCAGGTTGTGTTTTACCTGTGTGTCGAGCAAGACCAGGCGGCAATTTTTGGGATGGAAAGGCACCAGCTCGTATTCCAGCGAACGGCAATCGAGGCGTATCAGGTGGTCTGTCTCGCCAAAAACAGAGGCAAACTGATCCATAATACCACAGCGAACTCCCACCGCATTGTGTTCGGCAGCCTGCCCGATCAGGGCCAGGTCCAGTTTACCCAGCCCCAGCTTAAACAAATCGTTCAGCGCAAAAGCAAAAGTCGATTCCAAAGCGGCCGAAGTAGATAAACCAGAGCCTATGGGAATGTCTCCGCCAAACACACAATCGAAGCCGCCAACCTGCAAACCTCGTTTTGTGATTTCGCTGATTACACCGTAGATATACAAAGCCCAGGAAGCAATAGGCTTTTCGTCCAGGGCAAATTCGGCGGTTTCCTTCATGTCGAAAGAATACACTCTGACAGTGTCGGTGCCGTTGGGGTTGATGGCCGCAACAATGAGCTTGTCGATGGCACCGGGAAACACAAATCCACCATTGTAATCGGTGTGTTCGCCTATGAGATTCACACGGCCGGGAGAGGCATAGAGACTGTATTCAGAGCCGTAGCGCTTGTTGAATTGTGTTGTAATTGCTGAGTAAT
>JAQUTN010000025.1 GCA_028694375.1 Bacteroidales bacterium | reverse complement strand
TCTTCACTGAGACTGACAAAATCATTGTAGGTGATTCCGGTCAGTAGTTTATTTGACCAGCCTTTGTCTGTGGCCGTACCAATGGCGTTATTACTTTCCTGACCTCCGGCTATCTCCTGCCTGCCCAGACAAACATTGTTGTAATATTCACTGTTGGAACTGGCCCTTTCGAACATAAAATCGTAGCCGCAACCAAAAGCCAGGCAATTGATCAACTTTTCGCCGTCGTCGTGACTGTTTTGATCGAAACCTTTTACCGACCCGGATTTATTACAGTTGAAAGCCACACAGTTCCAGGCTTCGTGTTTGCCTTTGGAACTGCCTCCGGTACCATTGCCTCCCATTTTTATGGCATTACCATTCCCCGAAAAACCGTGAGAAACAGCAACCACGTCTTTTACCCATGCATGGTCTTCGGCATAGCCCGATCGCCAGGCCCAACATTCAATTAGGACCACAGCATAATCTGTCTCGTACAAATCCCAGGCATCGTCGGAATTCTCCCAGGCGCGGCAACGAACAAAGCGGTTGCCCTTGCCGTTGTGCATCTTACAGGCGAAGCCGTCGGCATCCGATCCGTAATTGGTGTCGTAATCGCAGTTGAGGTATGAATCGCAATCAATGATGTCGTTCCAGGCGCACCAGCTGCCGTCGTTGGAAGATCCGTGGCCGCTGTCCGAAAAATCATGGCCAAAACCCAGTTGCAGTCCGGTATCGAAATTATAACTAAAGGTGCAGCGTTCAATGATGTTATGGCTGCCTTCGAGCTTGATGCCGTTGTCGCCCGCCCTGGTAATATGTAAACCGTAGAGATGCCAGTAATTACCTGTCAGCAGGATTCCCCGGCTGCCTTCGAGCTTGGGTTGTTGCTCTTTGAAGTTGAACACCGGAAATTCCCCTTCGTAATTGCGAATACTAATCAATTGACCCGGAGATCCTGAATGAGCGATTCTGACGGTGGTTTTATGACCATCTTTCATCGCATCAGGGAAATACTCACCTCCCCTGCAGATGATTTCATCGCCTGCTTTGGCTGTATCGACGGCTTTCTGTAAATTATACCATGGATTCTCCAGACTGCCGTCTCCATTGATATCGCTACCGTAGGGCGCTATATAATAGCTGTAATTTTCAGTTTCCGAACCTTCTCCGCTCAACAACACGCTGTCCTTCAATTCTCCCTGACTGATCCTGAGCACTGCCTGATGCAGGCCGTAAGCTTGAGGTGCATAGCGGACAAAAATCTCTGTATCTGTTATTTCGGCTTCTTCGCAGGGCAGGTACAAGGCAGAAACAAATTCCCCGTTTAGGGTTTTGCCAAGGCTGAAGTTGGGATCAGCACAACTTACTAAAATACTGTCGTCGGCAGGTCTAATAAATTTCGCCCAAATGCCAACATTCTGGAAGCGCTGATTGCCAGGAATGACTTTACGAAAAGCCAATTCGTCTTTATCGGCCCACAAGGAGGGTTCTTCGAGGGTACGTGCCTCACATTGGCCGCCCGGGCACAAATAATTGCGATCATTACCCTGGCCATTGTACTCAAAAGCAGCAAAATAATAATCTACACCCGGTTCCAGGCCTTCTGCCAGCACACTGTCTTCGTCTCCTGAAGAGACAAGGATCTGTCCTTCGGGCAAGTGCTTGGGAAAAGATCCCGTGTAGGAGATTCCGTCGACAGGTTCCCAGCTTACAGCCGTATCGGCCTGACAAACGAGCAGCCGACCCTGGCCGTTACCTTTTTTAAACTTAATACTAACAGACTTGCCTTTGACGCTTCCTGCCTCTATTCTTGCTTGTTGTGAGGGTTCTTCGGCCATTGTGGAATAAAAAACTTCCACATCGTCTATGTAAATCGTGGCCGCTTTGCAAGTTAATCTAAGCAGTACGCTATCTGCAGATCCCTGGCCTACACTAGCAGATACTCTGGCAAAACTACCGGAGGCGGAGGCGTAAGTCTGCAGGGTTTCCCAATTAGAGCCTTTATCCGAGGATTTTTCCAACAAGAGCGTTTTGTAGCTGCCACTGGCTTTATGGCTGAACGAGATAGATGTAGGATTGTTCAGGTAAGGCAAAACCAGGTATGCATCAGTACTCATTCTGGCAGAAGTGTTTCCGCTGCTTTGGTAAGCAACAACGCCTTTAATAGTCCAGCTTCCTGAAGTCAGATTCACCTGAGTAGCTGTTGATGGAGCCTGTGCAGGCAAACCTTGTTCAAAATTTTCCTGCAGGCTGTTGGCCTGTAGTCCGGTGCTGATAAACAAAAACAACAGAAGCAGTAGTTTGTGGTTCATAAATCAAGAATAAAAAAGCAAAAATATACTTTATTTCTGATTGCTCAACCAAATCCTGCTGCTTCTGTTGTATCAAATGGGCACTTTAAGGTTTTATGTCGCTAAATTCATCTTTTATGCCGGCTGCCCTGCGGATTTTGTGGTCAACCATAGGGCCGTTGTTGGTCCAGGTATTGCCCGGGCCGTTGGCATTCTGCAGAAACTTCTCTGCCGGACACCAGTTGTCTTTTACCGTAATAAATGAGGAACCCTCGTCGGTGTAAAGATAAAACCAATGATTGGGATCGTGCACATAGGGCGGGAAATAAATGCTGTCAATGACGTTTTCTGTTATCAAAGATTTGGATTGTACCGACAAGGTGTAGATGCCTGCCACATCGTACATATGTTTGGCGTAATGATGGATGTAATTGGCTCTCACCACATTGTTGCGCATACAATTTACGGTCTTGGTCCAGCCCCAGCCCAGGCTGATGCCCGAATAGGACAATTCTGATAATTCGTTGTGTTCAATCAGAATATCCCGCACATAACCGGCACAAATCCCCACACATCCCCAGTCTTCGTTACTGCAATCGTGAATGTAATTGTTTCCTATGTACAGCTTGGTACAAATTTCACGTTGATCTGCAGGATCGTAGGGTAAGTGAGTTTCTATGCCCGGATCTGAAATTTTTCCTGCCTGTATGCCATTACCTCCTATATCCCTGAAAACGCAAGCCAATATACTGTCGTTAAGACTTCCATACCTATAATCAATACCACAGGAAGCCAGATGTTCAAAACGGCAACGGACAAAGGCTGTGTTTTGTACTCCACTCAATTGTACAGCAGCCGGAGGCCTGCCCACCCAGCCCTGGTTTTCCAGACCGCGGTTTTCGTTACCGGGAACACCGGGAGGACGTAATTTATACGCATCCAGCAGATACATGCCGGCCTGCAGGGGGACATGTCCCAGTTCGGAAGGCCTCAGCCAGCCGGTATGAGAAAAGCCTATGCCTTCGAATCTCAAATGCTTTACGGGACGATCCAGGCTGCCTTGAAAATCAACCAGGTTTTCCAGATAGGGAACTACCGATTCAGCTTTGTTCATTACTTCTCCTTCACGCGGCCAGTAATAAAGCTTGTGAGCGTCTACATCCAGATACCATTCTCCGGGCTGATCCAGAAACTCAATGGCATTACATAGAAAATAAGGAGATTCCCTCCCCTCTTTGGTCATTGGTGTCGGCCAGGGGTGTTCTGCCTGTATACGGCTTTCGGGTTGATGAAAATACAGCAGAGCATTTTCGTTTTGATACTCGATTGATTTGATACGCAAATTGGCTACAGCCCACATCTGATGCAGTTGCAGTTCCATGCGATCGAGGGTTTTAAAGGATTTTACAGCAGGAGCCGGGATGGTCAATACCCCTGTGTTTTTGTCCCAGGCAAGAATGCGTTTAAAATTATCGTCGTTGGTATCTCTGGCTCGTACGGCCTTTTGGTCGTCCACCCACAATTGTCGAAAATCAATATATCGGCCGGAAACCTTAGGCTGATCAATTACCCAGACCTTGCCTTTGGCTGCAGCAGGAAGGCCCTGAATACGTCCTCCGGCTTTGCTCCATTTGCCCAGCCTGAGTCCTCCGCTCAGTATAACCTCTTTGCCTTTTTCGGCCACAATACGTGTCGGGCTTTCGGGCGTTCCGGAGTCTTCGGGTCTTAGCAAGAGCGGTTCATCCAAAAAATAGGTTCCCGATTGCATTTTGATAATAATTCCGTCTGCTATCGAAGGATCTGATAATCTGCGCCACTCCCTGGCCAATCTCAGGGCCGAGTGTAAACTGGCCTTGGGTTCTGCCTTGGTCCCGGGAGCCTGGTCCGAGCCTCCGGGCGCCACCCAGATTTCTGCCAATGCAAAGATCGACAAAGAACTGAAGAACAGAGCTAGTACAATTAAAGTTTTCTTGATCATGACTGTTGTGTTTTTGGCCTTACCACAAAGAAAAACGTTGATTTATGAATGATTCGGATCAAATTAAGTTTAAACCAGATTATTCCGGTTGAAAAACAGATTTCAAATAGGCGCAGTTGGCTCCGTAATTACCACGAACATTCCTGGGCTGACTCGCATCTCTGGAACGTTCCATCACCAACCAGCCACGATAGCCGATTTCTTCGAGTGTGCGTTTGACGGCAGGCATGTCGATCATAGGATCGTTTTTCAGCCATACACTGTCTTTATTGGTGCAATGAATCATACAAATGTCCTCGCCCAAAATTCTCAATTCCTGATGTAAATCTTTGCCGGTTTGTAAAGCTCTGCCGAAATTAAAATAGATCTTGATACCCGGGCTGCCGATTTCTTGCAATAAAGCTTTATCGCCGGCCGCATCCAAAGCAGTTTCAATACCGATAAGCACTTTTTCTTTTTCAGCCAGTTGGCCTATGACTTTCAGACGTTCTACAATGGCAGGACGTAATTCGGGATTCTTAACCAAATCACCTTTAACGCCCAGTGGCAAAAAAGCCACCTTTACGCCCAATCCTTTCATCACGTCAATACAATCCTGTACCGGTGTAATAAAATCTTCCCGATCCACCAGAGACTGTGCGTAAAAACCCGACATGGCCACCGAGGAGAAACGAATGCCGCTCACCTGGGCTGTACGCTTGAATTCGGCCAACACCTCGGGATCTTTGAGTTTGTTGTCAAAAGTGGGCCGATTACCCAAACCGCCCATATCAATTTCCAGACCGTCACAGCCAATTTCTCTTGATAGCTGAATGGCTCCCAGTTTTTGGCGCTTTAATATCATCCAGTCGCAAACCGAAATGGGAAAAGGTGTAGAGCCTGCACCTTCAACTGCCTGAGCAGTTTCCCTGCCAGGCCAGATACCGTTCTCAATTTCTTTCATTTTGAGTTTGGACGGGTCAATTTTGACGTATTTAATGCGCTGGCGTCTCCAGGTGTAAGCGATGTGCACATAACCGTCGGACGATTGAATAACGCAGGGATAGGAATATTGACTGATGGGAGAATCTTCCAGCACCAGCGAAGCGTACCAGGTTTTTCCGTCTTTGGACAAAGCCACATTCAGAGGCGTTCTGGCACCTTTTGCTTCACCTGCAGGAGGTTCTACATGATTATAAACCAGCAGATGTCTGCCGTCTTTCAAAGTGACAGCATCTGTACCTGAATTATTGTTGGGTAAACCTACTCCCTCCATTTCGGACCAAGTCTGACCACGATCTGTTGACCAGGTAGAACCGACCATCCGGTTGCGGGTGCGGCAAAGTATTTGCAAATCTCCGTTTTCGTGAAACAAAATGCTCGGTTGAATAGCCAGCCATTCTTTGGGATCATTCAATGGGCCAATCTGAGTCCAGGTCTTGCCTTTGTCTTCGGTAACGTCAATATGCAGTCTCCATCCGTGGTTTTCGGTGCTTGAAGGACAAAACAGTTTTCCGTCTACCAGTACCGGTTTATTTTTGACCGGGCCGATAATGCCTTCGGGGAGCTTTTCCTCGGCGGACCAGGTTTTACCGTTGTCGAAAGAACGTTTCATACAAGCCCACCAGGACCCGGGGCTGGGACCAACCTTGTAAAACAACAGCAATTCTTCGCCGGGCACCTGATACAACACCGGATTCCAACAAGGATATCTCAGCGTATCGTTGACTACACCGTCGGCTGCTTTTTCGGGTTCAGTCCAGACACCATTTTCGTTACGACAGATCCATATGCTGGCATCGGGGTGGCGTTCTTTGGTTCCGCCGAAAAAAGTCAACACTATACCTTCGGGTGTTTCTACCAGCGAAGAAGAGTGACATTCGGGAAAAGAAGCTTTCTCATAAACAAATTCGTCTACGAGAATTCCTTTTTTCCATTCAGGCCCTTGCTTGCATGCCATTAGACTGAGCATAAGGCTTAGGCTCAATAGAATACTTTTCGTCTTCATACTTACTATTTTTATATTGTTTTATTTCTATTCCAAGCTTAGTTTATACTATCGTTGTATTCATTCAACTGTGTTAACTAAGGCAACATGTTAAATACCGGAGGCAGCGTTATTTTCCGGCGGCAGCGGCAGCAGCTTTTTCGGCTTTTCTCTTATTGGTATAGTCCTTGTACATCTGTTTCCAGTTGCGGCCGTTTTCGTTGAGGTATTGCTCGTTTTTGGTTTTGTAAATTTCAAAGATACCAGAAATCGCCTTCATATTTTTCATATCGATGGCCTGATCACGGGCTGTTTTCAGGTTTGCAAGAATAACGGCTTCTTCTTTTTCTGTAAGATTCGGCACAATAGACCTGTATCCATTCAGTGTAAATTCCACCTTCCCAATAGTGTATTGATCGTAGATTAGTTCAATTTGTTCTTCGGTAAGATCCTTGCGCAAACCTTCGAGAAGAGCTGCACGTACCGATTTCGGAATACCGGAGTCAGCAATGATTTCTCTATCCAGCGCAGTAAGTACCTGTCCTGTTGTTGGATTGATGCTGCCCTCTGGCACTCTGTTCAGGTTTTCGTTGTGCCAGTCCCGTACAGCTTTTAGGTGAGTAGCTATTACAGCACTGACCCGGGCTTCTTTGGCCGGATCATTCAATTTAAGGGCTTCCACATAGGAGGCTGCTTTTTGATCCATACTTTCGTCGGATTTTTTCTTGGCTTCAGCAGCTTTTGCTTCTGCTTCGGCCTGGCTGAGCTGAGCTCTCTGTCTTTGAGCGGACAGCGGTTGAATCATACAAGCACTCAACAAAAGCATTCCGCAAAGTTTAATCATAATCGTTTTCATACATTAAAGGATTAGGGGTTAAAAATTTCTTTATTCACACATTTTTCGTTTGCCTGGTCTGATATTGGCCAATTTACTGGAAAAATAATAATCGCCCGATGCCAGTTCCATGATTACATTTCCGTTTTCCAGGCCGAGAACTTGGATGCCCTCCACCTGATCAACCAAACGGCCGTCGTCGTAAATGTCTTTGACCTCAGAAGCCGGATAACGAAGCCGGGCTTTGGAATTAACAGGGACTATTACCTGCCACACAAAATCGTCTGCAGTTTTTATCCAGGAACTGGAAATATTTCCCCGGCGGGTCTCCATTCGAGTTTTAGCAAAATAAATACCCGGAGGGAAGACCGCATCAAGGCTAAAACTACAGAATCCCGCCTCACGGCTTTTCAAACCACATAAATGCTCAAAAAACCATAAGATATAATCGCCTTCGGCCTCCTGAAGTTCAGAAGCAAGTCGATAACTCAGATCGGCTCTGCCCCAGGCTGAAAGTGTACGATACAAATGCTGTTTGCCAATATTGCCACAGACCGCTTTACCGTAGTGATCTATGGCTATGGATTGTTCTATATGCCTGAACACACTCTCTGCCTTTTCCCTATCACACAATCCCAGGCTCAGGGACAACAAATTTGCTGTCAGAGTGTTGTTTTCGTAGTAAAGTTTTTCGTTATGAAAAAAACGACTGTTAAATGCTTTACGTAGCTTGCCGGCCCATTCGGCATAATAGACTGCTTTATCCTGATACTCTAAGTATGTGGAAAAACTCTCCATCAATTTGCATAGACGATAAAAACAGGCCGTAGAAATCAAGGCAGCCGAAGTTGTAAAGGTTTTCCCATCCAAAACAAAATCTTCGGCTGGCAGCATATAAATTCCCTCTCTATTAGTTGTCAGGATATAATCATCGCTGCCATAATTTTTCCATAAATAGGCCAGCCATTTTTCCATGGCAGGAAAATGTTTTTTCAAATGACCTGTTTCGTCGTATTGTACATACAACATCTGAGCAAGCTCGAAAACATCCTGCGGTTGCTGTTGTTCAGACAAGGGTAAACTTCCGTCTTCGGCCTGATGGGCAGTGAACTGATCCATCCATTGAAGATACAGTTTACGATTGTCAAGCATATAACTCTCGGCCCAACACTTGTCGGCCGACATGTTTTCGATTGTTGCTGCCTGATTCTTGTATTTATCCAAGGTGGTTGTTTTGTATGCCTGAACCAAATTACTCAATTTAAGGTCATAGGCATCGAAGCGATTTATCGTCGCAGGCTCGGCCGGGAGGTTCTCTTCGGCCGGTAAAACCAGCTTTTGAGTTTCGGACCAGGGGCTTCTGCCCTGAGCTGTCCAGACCATTATTTGGGCGTAATAGCTGGAATCTCTTTGCAGAGGCTTGCCCTTGTAAATTATATCGTAGTTCTTTTCGCAAGCTATCTTGCCCGAATCCCAGAGATCTGCCGAAGATTGTTCGAGCAGTTCAGGCCGGCTGGCAATAAGTATACGATAAGCTTGCTGGTTTAAACTTCTGGGTGTAGCAGCATTCATTGTCCAGCTCAGGCAAAGCTGCTGAGTTCCCTCCTTGTCGCAGTAGTCCCGTCTGATATTTTCTACCTGCAGGTTTTCGACAACAGGAGATTGACAGGCATAAAACAGGCCGGTAAACATCAAATAAAGAGTGAATATCGGGTATTTTGCCATAGTTTTATCTTTACAGTTTTTTTGTCAGGGATGATCTTTTTTGGTTTTGGTTTTTGGTTTCTTTTGGATTGCCTATTGCTTAGCCATTTCAAAAACCTTATAGAGTTCTTCCATTCCTTTGACAGCATTGGCAGGCAAGCCTTTGCCTTCTGCACCAAAAACTTTCAGGGCGGCATAAGGTTCTACTGTGACCTTAGATTCATCAAATTGTCCTTCGAGGTTTTTAAGTCCTTTAGTGTTGAGGTTCCAGTGTTTTTCCAAAAAAGTATAAGTCGCCTGACGCTTGGAAAAACCATAATCATGACCTTCGTTTACATAATGGGCATTTTCGGCCAGGTTTTCTTTCCCGTACAGAGCATAAACACTGCGAATATAAGGAAATTCCAGTTCCGGCACATCTTTGGTCCAATCTTTGCCGTCCGAAACAACAAGCAAGGGACGCGGGGCACACATAGCTGTTATCTCGGCATTATTGGTTCTGTTTCCACATAAATGTATCGGATTGCCACTTTCGCAGGGACAGCCGCCCACAAAATAGGAAGAAGTCATCACCACAGGCATACTCAGGGTTATCCGGTCATCAATGGCCGTAATAAACATAGTTTGACTGCCTCCTCCCGATCCGCCGGTGATACCCACTCTGTCGAGATCTGCTTCTTTTAAGGCACAGAGATAATCCAGCATTCTCAGAGCGTTCAAGCTCTGAATGGTGTGAGCCATACTGCTGCGGTGGCTTTTACCGTCGAATTGCAACAATTGTTCGTCCCAGGCAAAGAGATCATAACTCACCGCGATTATACCCATCCTGGCCTGCATGGCACAACGCAGCTGCTGGTCGGCGCGGTATCGACCGTCCCCAAAATGGCCGTTAGGATTGAGCATTACAGGGCATTTGCCTTTGTTGCCAAGTGGATGATACATGGAACCAGTACAATACACTCCGGGTAAAATTTCCAGGGCTATGTTTTGCACATAATAGCCCTGGTATTTTCGTTTAGGGCCAAGTATAGGCTTAGTTCCCGGACTTTTGGGCATAGGATCCAGGCCGGCCGCAACTTTCATTTCTTTTTTTAGCAGAGCTTTGCGGGCTTCCCAGGCAGGCAAATCACTGTATTGACTGCTAAGATAATCTAAAAATTGCTTGCCAAAATCTGCGGTTCTGCGGGCATATTCAAAAGCTTTGATTTCGTAAGAACTATTGCTTTCTTTGACAAATTTAAGATCAAAAGGAAACAAAACATTATTGAGGCTTTCTTCGAGGCTCCAGGGATGTATACGCCAATCGGCATAATCCAATACTTTGTCCCTGACCAGCTCTTCGGAAAAACGCAAACGCAGGCCAAACTCTGCCTGCAAATCTGCCAGCACTTCCTTGAGAGGACGCTGAAAGCGATTGTCTGAATTTTGTTGAGAATAGGAGAATACACTACTACATAACAAAACTATAAACAAGATATTTTTCATATCAATAAACCAAAGCTGCAGGATCCACCATATCATGAACAAGATAAGGCTGATCAATGCGTTCAACGAAATTGTTTCTTAATACCACTCTGCTGCTTTCTGCACCGGTTAATTCCAGAAAGGCTTTACTTCCGGGCAGCGGGAAACAACCTTCAATAAATACATCGCTAACATTTTCCATCAAAAGCAGAGAAGCCTCTGCCAGCGGACTGGAAGTCCTTATGTTGGAAAAATACAATTCAGAGCTGTTCCTGGTTTGTACGACAGCTCCGGTTTTGGTATCGATGCAGACATTGCGCAATTGAATATCGTGGGCATCCTGTATACGAAAACCGGTCTCTGCCTGAATATTTACATCTTCTATGCTAATATTGCATATAGGCATTTCCGGTATACCCAGAATAGAGCCGGCCGATTTAACCTCCGAGCCGGTCATGCCCGAAATATGGATATTCCTGAAAATGGGGGTTCTTTCGGTCACCGGTTCCTGAGGCACCTTGCTATAAAAAAGGTTCAAAATAATGGCTTCTTTTTGAATGTTCTTCATCACAATATTGCTCACGCGAATCTCTTCGACTATACCTCCCCTGCCCCGGGTTGATTTTAAACGAATGCCCCGGTCAGTGCCGTCAAACACACAATTACTGATGGTGATCTTGCGGACATCACCCGACATTTCACTGCCAATGACAACACCTCCGTGACCAGATAGCATGGTGCAATTGGTGATAGTAATGTTTTCGCAGGGAGCGGCGTATTGACGCCCCTGCAGATCACGGCCTGATTTGATGGTAATGCAGTCGTCGCCAACGCTTATATGGCAATTGGAAATATGTACGTTGGTACAGGATTCGGGATTAATACCGTCGGTGTTGGGAGAATCGGGATTCTCGATGGTCAGGCCCTGGATAGTCAGATTATCACAAAATTCAGGATTGACCGTCCAAAAAGGAGAATTGCTTATGTGCAGACCTTCGATCAAAATGTTTTTGCATTTGTACAACTGAATAAATGGAGGCCTGAACCAATGCCTGGCCAGCGTATTTTTCCAGTCAGACTGAGGTTCAATACTGAAATCAGGATTGGCATCCAACCAGGCTTGTTGGTATTTGGTTGGAGCTGCGTCTTTCAATTCTCCCTTGTAAAAGGCCACCTCCAGCCTCCAGGTTTCTTCCCACCAGGCCCGGCCGTTACCTTCGAGCCTTCCTCTGCCCTTTATGCTGATGTTTTCAGCTTCGTAAGCATAAATCAGAGGATGAAAACTCTTCATCACCACTCCTTCGTAACGCATTTCCACGTAAGGCATATACAAATCGAAGTTGTCCGAAAAAGACAAAACTGCTCCGGCATCCAGGTCGAGGGTAATATTACTTTTGAGCATAATGGGACCTGTCAAATAGGTTCCCGAGGGGAAATACAAGGTTCCGCCGCCTTGATCACTCAATTGATCGATTGCCTTGGCAATAGCTTTGGTATTCAATGTTTTGCCATCGTTTTTACCTCCGGCTTTGAGTAAATTGATGGTGTTTGCTTCTGCACAAAAAGGCAAGACAAAAAGCAATACTAAGCTGATCAGGGTTTTCATTGTTTATGAATTAAATATGAATTCCGGCCAGGAATAACTGCCCGGTTTCAAGGTTATAAAGAGATGAGATTTATTATTCAATTGAAGGCGGACTACTCCGGGAGCCAATTCGTCTACGGGTTTAAAAGATATCCAGTTGAGCCGGCTCAGCAGGCTCGCAGCCGTAGCTCCTCCTTCGATGAACAATTCAGCCGGCTTGATTTGCTGCAACAACAATTGCAGCACATCGGTAAAACGGGCTTTGAGCCGGTCGGCACTGTTTTCGTAACGAATTGGTTTGGAAGCAATCCTCAAAGCTAAGCGAGGTTCTTTTTCCCAGGCTTCCACACAAGCATTCATCCAGGCAGCCAGATCGGCCGAATCGGGTTTTTGTTCTGAACTCAACTCAGGAGGCATTTCCATCAGACGTATTCCTTTTTCATTTAATTGCTCGGCAAAATCCAAACTGTGTTGATGAGCACTGCCACAGACCATCAGGAAATTTTGCATCGAAGGCCTGAGCGGCTGTTTGTGGTGTTTCTGAGCATGAACCAGGTTCTGTTGGATTTGGAGCTTGAGATAGGCCTCCCAAAAGGCAGCACTTCCGGCCGGTAAGACCTCAGGAGCACATTGCAGGGCACTGTCGCGCAAATCTTCTGCGTTGCCGGCATCCGGAATCCTGAATTTTAAAGTCGGTGTAAGGTCTTTTGCCGAAAGGCGTTCTTGCAATAAATCCATTACATTCGCCGTAGAGGCGGGGAACTCGGGATCGCTGCTAAAAGCCGTTTGAGACAGCTCAATTCCGTTAATATAATACTTTCCGTCCCGAATACAACGACCGGCCTGGGGATTGGCCGGCTGAATCAGCAAGCTGCTTTTGTCTGTTAATGAGGCTAAGGTATTCAGTTCGGGCAATACCCAGCCACGCAATACAGAATCAATCTTTTTGAATATTTGTGTTAATCCGGCCTGTTTAAGCGTCTTACCCAGTAAACGGCTTACCCTGCAAGCCCCTTCCTGGGTATTGGATCGGGTATCACCGGCAATTACCAGTACAGCCGTTCCCTCTCGCTGAAAATCCAGCAAACGTTCTTCGTCAGGGACATCCATGATCATGGCCACCCTTACTCCGTAACGCAAACAGATACCTACGGTTTCGGCTGCTCCGGTCAAGTCGTCCGCTATAATGACAATCATTTTATTCTGTTTTTGGCCATTTTCAAGGCATAATCAATCGAAATGAGCATAGCGTCCTCACAGGCTATCCCCTTACCTGCAATTTCAAAAGCAGTTCCGTGATCGACCGAAGTTCTGATGATGGGTAAACCCAAAGTAATATTAACTCCTTTTACGCTATCCATTTTCTGGGTTTGATTGTTCCACTTGAATCCCAATAATTTAAAAGGGATATGTCCCTGGTCGTGATACATGGCCACACAACCGTCGTAACGTCCCTGCACGGCTTTGGCAAAAACGGTGTCCGGAGGCAGTGGACCTTCAACCAGATAACCTAATTGTTGAGCTTCTTTTACGGCAGGAATTATTTCTTTGATTTCTTCGTCGCCAAACAAGGCATTTTCACCGGCATGAGGATTCAGGCCTGCCACGGCCAGGCGTGGCTTTGGAATCCCAAACTGTACACAGGCCTTATGCAAAAGCTCGATAACATCAAGAACCCTGGCTTTGCTTACCCTGTCACAGGCCTGACGCAGCGAAACATGAGTACTTACGTGAATAACTCTGAGTGCATCGTCGGCCAGAAGCATTGCGTAATTTTTGGTGTTGGTATAATGGGCATAGATTTCGGTATGTCCCGAAAAGTTGTGTCCGGCCTTATGTATGGATTCTTTGTTGATGGGTGCCGTAACGGTGGCATCTATCTGAGAGGTCATGGCCAGATCGATCAGGCAGCGCACTGCCTCGAAGGCAGCCTCACCGGCCATGGCAGATACTACTCCATATTGCAACTTGCTCAAATCGACGTTATGTAAATCATATACATCTATAGTGCCATACTCAAAATAAGCTTCTGAAAGGTTTTGAACAGGATGAATTTTCAGCTCCTTGTCCAGAAGTTTTACAGCCTGTAACATAACTCCGGCATCTCCTACTACCACAGGCCGACAGGTAGCATAGACTTCTGCGGAAGACAAGGCTTTCACAATAATCTCGGGGCCAATACCGGCAGGATCACCCATACTGATTCCGATGACAGGTTTAGTAATTATTGCATTGTTCGTCATTATCATAATATAGATTGATAAATTTCCACAGCCTCTTTCCACTCAAGTTCCCGGGGGTTATTATTCAGCAGGCGCTTCACTTTCATGGCCATATCGGCCAATTCAGGCAAATCTTCCTTTTTTACACCCAGAGAGGACAAACTTTGAGGAATACCGCAGTCGCGGGAAAGCTCCCTGATGGCTTCTACTCCCGAAAGAGCCGTAGCCCGCATGTTTCCTTTGTCCGGAAGACCCATCGCCAATGCCATACGGGCATTTTTCTCCAAGTCGGCCTCCATATTGAATGTCATCACAGCAGGCAACAACACAGCATTGGCCAGACCATGGGCGAAATGATATTTTCCGGCCAGGCCATAGGACAAAGCATGCACCGCAGAAGTATTTACCGGACCCAGACAAAGTCCGCCGTACATAGAAGCCAAAGCCATGGCTGAACGAGCTTCGATGTTGTTGCCCTCGTTTACGGCTGTTCTCAGGTTCTTGTATATATATTCAATTCCCTTAAGCGCGTATAAATCAACAGTCGGATGGGCAAATTTGTTGGTGTAAGCTTCAATGCAATGGCATAAAGCATCCATGCCCGTTTCGGCAGTGAGTTTGGGGGGAAGGCTGCATGTCATTTCGGGATCGATCAAGGCCAGGTCGGGGACCAGCCAGGGGCTGATGATGCCTTTTTTTTCATCGTCGCGTTTATCAAACAAAATGGCGTTAGGCGAGACTTCACTACCTGTACCCGCCGTGGTGGGAATGCATATCAATAAATTATCGCGTCTTTCAAGCAGGTTTTTTCCAAAAACATCTGCAGGCTTTTGGGTTCCGGAAGCCAGGGCTGCCAGTAACTTGCCCATATCCAGCACACTGCCTCCTCCAACGGACACAACAGCCTGGGGGCCGAAACTTTCGCATTGTCTGTATAAGCCTTCAAACATATCCGTATCGGGTTCGCTGCGCCAGGTATAATCCAGACACATCAACTGTAGTCCCTTTTGTCGGGCAACATCAATACTTCTGTCTAAGACTGCCCAAATGGGATCGGTAGACAATAGCAAAACTCGTTGTTTTCCCTCCGCCACTGCAATATCTACCCAGCCTTGTGCGCAGCCGGCACCAAAGACTATACGTTTAGGTTGTATCAGTTCAATGCTTCTCATTATAATTTATTTACTGGTGGCCAATTTTTGTTTTTTGTAGTCAAAAATGGTCAAGCCGTTTTCCAATTGGGGTTTTGGGAAAAACAAGCTGGCTACATAACCCACTATCAACACAATCAGATGACTGTAAACGCCCAGCATGTATTTATGATGAGGAAAGTTCAAAGAACCCAAATCCAGAATCAAGCGTTTGCTGCCTCCAACTTCGATGGATGTGCTTGTCAATACAGCGTAAGCCGTAAAGAGGACGCAGACAAGCAAACCAATATATAAACCTTGTTTATTGGCCCTCTTGCTGAAAAGTCCCAATAAAAAGATACCGACTATGCCGGCAGAGAAAATGGCGTACAATTCAAAAACCACACCCAACACACCTTCCCCTTCCCAAACAGCGTAAAGACTTGCCACACCGATAGAAGCCAGACCGGAAACGGCAACCAGTATTCTGCCTGCATTAAGTCGTTGTTTGTCGCTGCAGTTGGGTTTCATGCGTTGATAATAATCTTCCACACCTATCGCTGCCAGGCAATTCATATCGGAATCCAGGCTGGAAATTGCAGCAGCCACCAAAGCCGCTATAACCAAACCTGTTATGCCGACAGGCAGTTCATTAATGATAAAATGAGGGAAAACCTGATCTGCATTAATACCTTCGGGTAGAACCGCCGTTCCGGAATTATAGAAAATATACAAAGCACTCCCTATCAACATAAACAAAGCCCAAACCGGCACACTGAGGCCTACGCCAATATAAGCTGCCTTTTTGGCTTCTTTGTCGGATTTGGCAGTTAAATAGCGTTGTACTATGGTCTGGTCGGTACCGTATTTTTGCAGTGCATAAAAAACACCATTAATAACCATTACCCAAAAAGTCAATTGAGCAAAGCTGAAATTGTAGGGACCAAAGCCAATCTTTTTGGTGGTAATGGCCTCCGTAAATACCGAAATAGCTCCGCCTTCGGGCCTGAAAATCAATATTCCGGCACACAGCAGACCTCCGCCTATCAATAACACTCCTTGAATAACATCCATCCATATCACACCCTCCATACCTCCAAAAAGTGTGAGCAAAACTATGGTGATGCCTAATGCCCAGATAATCCAGATAACATCAATACCCGTCATACTGTAGAGTGCCAGGCTGATTAGATAAAGCACGGTACCCATTTTCGAAAAGTGGGTCAGTATAAAAGCCAGCGAACTGTAGATTCGGGCCAAAAAACCAAAACGCCGCTCAAAATATTCGTAGGTACTTAGACGAATCATTTTACGGAACAGGGGGACAATCAACCATATCAGAAACACAAGGACAATGGGAACCATCATGCCTTGTACCAACAATATCCAGTTGCCCTTGTAGGCAGCCGCAGGATAAGCCAAAAAGGTAACACTGCTTATCAAAGTGGCAAAAATTGATAAGCCTATGGCCCAGGAGGGAATTTTTTTACTACCGGCAAAATAATTATCGGAACTGCTTTGGCGTTTGGCAAAATAAATACCAACAAAAACTGTCAACAACACACTTATCAGGACAATGCCCAGGTCTATCCAATGTATATTATTCATTTTTCGCTAATTTATTGAATTGTTCTACTATCGATTTTTCTTCTACGGCAGACAAAGAAGTCAAGGGAGGCATCATAATGGTACCACACAGATTCCTGGCCTTCATCAAAACCTTTAAAGCCGCCAGAGAACTGCCAAGACTACGGCCCTTTTGATATAATTCGGCCACCCGGTCGGTCTGTTGCTGATAATGCAAAGCCCCATCGGTATTGCCGGCCAACACCGCTTTAAAAAGCTTGTAATACATTTCCGGAACCACATTCCCTGTGCTGGGAACAATGCCGTCAGCCCCGAGTATCAAACTATTAGCTCCCTGCGCACCCCAACCGCAGAAAAAAGAAAAATCGGAGCGGTTTCTGTACTTCTGTATGCATTCGTTCAAACGTGCAGGATCTCTTTCGGAATCTTTTAATCCGGCAATATTGGGGTGTTGACTCAATTCGGCAACCAAATCCAGTGGCAGAGACATTTGGGTAGTTGACTTAATATTATACATAAAAACAGGTACAGACAAAGAATCTGCCAAAGTCAGATAAAAAGCACGCATTTGCTCTGTTGAAAGCGTATAATAAGAGGGCAGCGTAGAAACAAGGGCATCAACTCCCATATCGGCATACATTTTGCCACGATTCAGCAGCTCTGCCACTTTGTTGCCTACTAATCCGGCATAGACTTTCTGTTCTCCACTTTTTGCTCTGCAGGCTGCACGCATGCAGCGTAAACTTTCTTTCTCCGTAATTGAAGGAGACTCCCCCGTAGTGCCCAATACCAAAGGAGATATGTTATAGGCAGCAAAGAGCATCATGATTCGCTTAACTGCTGTAGTATCTACTCTGAGGTCGTCCAGCAAAGGGCTTACCATAGGTACTACCACTCCGGAAAATTGTTTTGTCATTTGATTTAGATTATTAATAGTAAGGGTTCAAAGTGTCTGATTATGAACAGACTTCATTCATTCATTCATTCATTCATTGTTTCTTTACAGAAGATTCTGCAATGACCAATTCCGGTTTTAGTTTGTATCTCCTTATTACCTGCGGTTCATCCGACTCAAGCTGATCTATGAGTATCGTAACGGCTTTCCTGCCCATCTCTTCAACCGGTTGCCTAACATAGCTGATGGCTGGCGAATAAAGATCAAACACGTCTCCTCCGTCAAAACCAAACACAGCCACATCTTCGGGAATACGTATTTTTAATTGATTGAGCACATACAAACCCTGAACGGTAAGAGAATTGGTAGAGAAAATTATTGCTTCGATGTTTTTATTATTGATTTTGTTCTCTTCAAAAACCTGCAGCATCATTTCGTGATATTTATCCTGAGGAAATTTGAGCACATGAATATTATTTTCTAAACCAGCTTCCTGCATAGCTTCGTGGTAACCTCTTATTCGTTCTGTTGTATGCAATAGTTTAGATTCATAGGCTACAAAACTGATTTTTCTGAATCCTTGCGACAAGAGATGTTGAGTCACATCCTTGCAAGCTTTGACATTATCAAGCGACACCGACAAAGTGTTAATATCGGGAAAATACCTGTCTACCAATACCATAGCGTACTTCTGAAGGTATAAATCAGCAATGAGTTCTTCTGAATTTTCACAAGGAATCACAATGATTCCGTCCACTCCCTGATTGGCCAGAGTGTTCATGAGCGTAGACAAATGTTCGGGTTTTTCGTCGGAACTTCCGTAAATGACGGTATAACCTTTTTCGGATGCCGCACGTTCTATTTCACGGGCAAGAATCGCAAAAAAAGGATTCGAAATATCGGCCACCACCAAACCCAACAAGTGGCTTTTGCCGCTTCTAAGGCCTCTTGCCATAATATTAGGTTGATAGTTTAGCTCTTTGGCCTTGGCTAATACTTTACGGGTGGCCTCTTCTCCAATTCCGTATTGCTTTGCTTTGCCGTTAAGCACCATAGATACCAAAGCCGAGGACACACCAACGGCTTGTGCAATGTCTTTCAGAGATACTTTTTTCTTGAATGCCATAATTAGATTGTGTTTTGCTGACAAATATAACACTAAAACGTTTTAACACAAAATAGGTCTAAAAAGCTTTATTATTTTTTAATATGACAGCTTGCATCTTGTTTTATTTGCCTCATTTTCAACACTAAATTAATCTAAACAGTTTAGGTCAGTACAAAGAAATATCTATGGTGATTTTTTCGATATTTGGTTCTTGAGCTATTTTTTTACCATTGCAAAAGACAAGTAAACCCTGGCCTTTATTAAATTTTTTCCCTGACTTATCCCAAAGGATAGCTATATTTTTTCCGTGATACATCAAATTATCCAGACAAAACCAATCCCATTGATCTTCCGGAATTAATGGATTTACTTCCAAGATATTATCTTCTCTCGGACGCAAACCCATCAAGCCGGTTATAATCAAATCGGCAAAAGTCGAATGGTTGTAATAGCGGCTACGCAATTGATCCCCTTTTAACCAATAGCCGGTGACTTCGTCCAGATATTCACCGATGTAGGGTCTGCCTCGGTGATATTGAGATTCCACGTAAAGATTCATCAATTCAAAGTAAGTAGTTTTGTCAACATAATTTTGCTCGTAATTATTGAGCACATTGGCCATAGCC
>JAQUTN010000157.1 GCA_028694375.1 Bacteroidales bacterium | reverse complement strand
CGCTCACCCTGATGCTTTTTTCCATACTCCCGTAACGGCCCTCGCCGGCAGCAATAAGCATGGCCCGCACAGAACCGGCATAGGGTTTAAGTCGGATTTTGTGCTCGGCTTTTTTCCCGGGCTGCAAGCGGAAAGGCCCCAGAACTTCTACGATTGGGACAAAACGATCGGCTTTTTTCCTGGAATAATCTATTTCCTGGTCGGATCCGCCAATGGCATACATACTTTCAAGCCGGCTGCCAAAAGAGCCCAGCACCTCGTTGTACATATCGTAGGTTTTGGTCCCCAGGGCTTCTTTGGCGTAGAAATGAGCCCAGGGATCGGGGGTGCTGAAATTTGTCAGATCCAGCAAACCTTCGTCCACCAAGGCAATGGTATAATCCATGGCTTGCTTGTTGCTTTCACTCACCCTGATTGTATATTCTTTTTCGGGCCGCAACTCATCTGGTATCTCCAGGACAGGATGCAAACGTGTCTGCTCGTCTTCCACACTAAAAGAAGTAAGCCCAAAGAGCCTTATAGGTAAATCGTTGGCTGTTTGTGCATAGGCTTGAATCAACATGACGCTTACATAAACATTAGGCGTCATCTGGGGGCTGGTGACAAAACTGTATTCGTTCATCGCCTCCAGATTGTCGAGCCATTCCTGATGCAGGATGCCCTTGCCGTTCTCCAGTGTTACCAAGGCCCGGGCTTCTTTGCCTGCCGGAAAACTCAGGCTGGCTGTTTCGCCTACTTTGTATTCGCTGCGCTCTGCTATCATGGCCAATACCTGAGCATCGCCTTTTTGTATGCCGCTGCCCCAGGGCAGACCGAAATAGAGTTGCTGGCCGCAGGTATGCCCGTCGGGTGCTGTCACCAATAATAAATAACTGCCGTAGCGCTGTGAGTTGTTTTTCAATTCAAAACTGCCTTTACCCTCGCGGGTGCTGAGCCTGGTGCTGTAAACCGGTTTGTGATAGGTTTTGCCTGCATAGGAAGCCAAGAGGTTTTTGTTGCCCTGATACCACCAATGGTAATCCAGATCGTACAGTTTAATCATGACATTGCTCAGATCGACCGGATTGCCCTCTTTGTCTACACTTACGACTTCGATCCGGTGGTTTTTATCGTTGTCGAGCTTTTTCCACGAAGGATAGGAGTAGTTAATTTTAAGGCCAACAAAATGCTCACTGGCAGCAAAGGGAATGCTACGCTGATTTATACTGAAACCTCCGCCCTCGTATACTTTGGTGCTGATTCTGGCCAGCATATAGCCTTCAAAATCTGTGCCCGGACCAAAAGACATATTGACAGAGGCTTCTCCTTTGTTGTCGAGCTGACCCTCGAACAACATGAATTCTTTGCTGGGATTAGAGGGATAAGGAGTTGAAAAATCAAAATCCTTGTATTGTTCAAACTTTGGTGTATGGGGCTGCAATACAGCACTCACCTGAGCTTTCATATGGGCTGCAGGTGTACCGTGCAGCCAGCGGGCTTTGAGTTTCGCGTAACTTGTAGCGGATTTACTTAATAAGTCTTCGCTGATTTCCAGTTCTACTTTCAGGCGGTTGGGTTTTATGCTTTCCACCTGTATGCCGCGCTGAAAAATATGAGTGCCGGCTTTCAGCACTACTTTCCAGTTGCCGGTAGGATCGTCTTTATTGCTGGCAAAATAAAAAGGATAAATACAGCGGTCATCGCGCCGGCTTAGTATTTTTTTTACAAATTGCCCACGGGGATTGTAAATTTCCATACTGATGGGATGTCCCTCCGGTAATTGCTGTTCCCGGTCTTCGAGTATAAAATGCAGGTAAATGCTGTCGCCGGGCCTCCAAACCTCGCGTTCTGCATAGAAAAAGGCCTTGATGCCCTTTTCAACTTTAACGCCGTCTGTCTCAAAATTGGCAACAGGAATGGCGCTGCTGTTGTCGAGTTTTAAATAGGCATACTGATTGCCTTTTTGAGCAAACAACACAAAAGGAGCTCTTTCGGGGGTAAAACGATATGAACCCTGTGCATCGGTCTGGGCCTGAGTCAAAAGTTGATTCTGATAATCGAAAACACTCAATTGCACTCCGACTTCGGGGGCTGTAGTCATTAAATTGCTTACGAAAACCGACAGCTGCCCCTTGGCGTCCATTTTGGCAATCAAAGCCAGGTCGGAACAAAACACGTTGCGGTTGACAAAACGATCGGCCGAGAAATAAGCCTGGCTGGAGGGATTGTTGTAGTTACGCCAATCGTAATAATAATTGTAATAGGTGTTTTCATAACTCTGCTGCGGATACAGCAATTCTTCTTCTATAGGCACATAATGATCTGCCTCTTCTTCAGCCTGTTCCTCGTAAAGCGAATAGGCTTTTCTGAAGCCCAATTCCACATTGTAGATTGATCCGGGTTCTACCTCAATAAAAGCAGCCAGATCCAGGCTGAAGGCATTCCAGGCGGTCAAGTCTTCGGCTCCTTTGTCAAGAAGGGATATTTTTTTGGTAATAATGGTTCTTCCCACCCTGTTGAGTTGCCATTTGTAGGCCTCATCTATATCGTTGTTCTGGAAAAAAGCCACAATGTTGTTGGGAAAAATCTGGGTAACGCGCAGATCAACAGCTTCGAGGCCTACTGCAGAAAAAGGCAGAATCAGACCCTGGCTCTGAGGCATGATGACCCCTTTGCCCAATAAACGTATGGCCGGTTTAATGCGTCCGAAATTAATTTTTTGGCTGTAATTTTTTGGAAGCGTTTTTCCCTGCTTGTTTTCTACCGAGCGGGAAACATTCAGAGTAAATTCTCCGGACAAACTTTGGGAAGGATAGATTTTAAGGACATTATTATCAATCGTATATTTGATATCCTTTTGTTCGGACAGGGAGACCAATCCTCTTAAATCCTGTTGCTGGCTGAGCAAATCCGAAAATACGATTTCAAGCACCTGATCGGGATTTTCTTTTACTCTCACCGAGCTGAGCATAAAAACATCTGTTCCCGGTATCGTAAAAGAATATTGATTGACAGAAGGTTTAAAACTATTGTCTATCGATTTGATATTCAACAGTAGTTCACTGCTTTCTTTTGTTCTGACAATATTTCGTATGCTCAGAGAATGGCTGAATGTTTCGGGACGATGATCCCATTCCAACAGGAATTGTTCATTAGGATACTCAACTATAAGACTCTGTTCTATTTCGCGGGAATCAAATCGGTCCGAAGTATTGATAAGCACCTCCAGGTAATAATTGCCTGCTTCGTCCAGACGCAATTCTTCATACGATAATTTAAGTTGTTTTTGGCTGGTGAAAAAACTGAATTTCATTATTTTATCAAGCTTGTCCGGCAGCTTTACTAAATTTTCCAAATCCAGGCTTGCTTTATAGCTGGTATTCCAGTTTAATAATTTATCGGGTTCAAAAACCAAAGTATTGCTTGATTTCCAACTGCATTTTCCTTTTATATCGGGTTCAAACCTAAAAGGACAGGATTCAGGACTTTTACCTATCCATTCCTTGTCGACTATATCTTTGGTAAATATTACCACTATAGGATCTGCCCGTTTAATTGCTCCGGAACTTAGGGCAGAAATAAAACTGGAATAATCACTGAGATTCTTTTCGAACTTATTGTCTGTTTTATTCCCGCAAGCCACAGCTCCCATAGCTATAAGGAGAATAAAAATAATTCTTTTTAACTGCTTCATTTTTACCTTTTATTTTTCATAGAAAACTCACAACCGCAATAATCTTGTCTGTACAAACCGTATTGTTTGGATAATATTATTGAACGTTTATAACCTTCTTGTTTTTTAAAATCAGCATATAAATAACGAACACCGTATTTTTTTTCATAGACTTCCCCTAAGTCATTTATGATTTGAGCATTTTTCAAAGGGCTGATACTTAATGTTGTGGTAAAATAATCCAGGGATTTTTCGGCTGCTTTTCCTGCCGCTTCTTCCAGGCGCAAGGCATAACATTTTTTACAACGGCTGCCTCCTTCTTTTTCCTTTTCCAAACCGCTTATTTCCCGATAAAATTCCGAAGGATCGTAATTTGCTTCTTCAATTATTAACAAATTCTTCGACTTG
>JAQUTN010000024.1 GCA_028694375.1 Bacteroidales bacterium | reverse complement strand
GAGGGGAATTTAAGCAGCTATATTTCAAAGGGCGAGCTGTTGACTCCGGCACGCAATCAGCAAATCTGGCAAGAGCAAGCCGCTCTTAGAGCGGACTTTCTTACATTAAAACCCGAAGTTCAAAACCGACAAGTTGTTATATTAGCCGGAATAAGCCCCGCCCCCATAGTCAGAGCCGAAGAAATCAGATCAACCAAGCTCGAAGGCCTCTGTATTGAAAGTTTTATCCTGCACTCCGAAAACGAAACACCCCTGCCCTGTCTGCTACTGCTTCCCGATAAGCCACAACAGGATACTATCAGGATCATCCTGCACGATCAGGGTAAAAGTAAAATTGCAGATTCCTGCATTCAACTTTGCCAAAGCAGCGGCCGGATTCTGTTGCTGGCTGACCTTAGAGGCCTGGGCGAAAGCCGCGATAAACCCGAACGCAACGAAAGTAAGTATTTCAATACGGAATACAGCGTGGGCATGATGTCCCTGCATATAGGCAAGACGCTGGTCGGACAACGCGCTACCGATATTTTGATGCTTGAATCTTTTATCCGGCAACACGAACTGCTCAAAAGCTGTTGTGCGGAGCTGGAAGCTTACGGCAAATGCGCTCCTCCTGCCTTGCATGCCGCCTTTTTGTTCAACAGACTTCAGGTACTCAGGCTGCACAGCGAAATACCCTCCTGGGAGTATTTACTGGCACATCCCATGACCAAAGAACAACTCTCATACATTGTGCCTGAAGCCTCAAAACATTACGACCTGCCCGACCTGGTACAAGCCTTGACAGCTCGCAAGATATCGGTAATTTACTAAGCTTATACAGCCAAACAAAAGTCACAAAATGGATATTGAAAAAAAACGCTTCAGGCTTTCCTTTTATGTTCCCGCCCTGCTGGTGTGTCTGCTGGCCCTGGTGCAGGCTCTGCAATCCGGCTTGCAGGCCGACTGGTATCATTTGGGTATTTATCCTCGCGAGATCTCAAGCCTTCCCGGAATCCTTACACATGTTTTTGTGCATCAAAACTGGGCTCATTTTTTCAACAACGCTGTCCCCCTCTTTATTTTGAGTTGGTGTTTTTATTATTTCTATCGCGAACTCTTCTGGAAAGGCAGTCTTTTATTGTGGCTCAGCTGCGGACTGTTTACCTGGTTTATAGGCAGAACCAATTGGCATATAGGAGCCAGCGGCCTGATCTATGCTTACTCTTTTTTTCTGTTCTTCAGCGGCCTGATACGTGGACATAAACCCCTGATGGCCATATCTTTTGTGGTTGTCTTTCTCTACGGCAGCACTCTCTGGAATATGTTTCCCTGGGGTGAGTTCAACCAGGATATTTCCTGGGAAGGTCATCTGTCGGGGGCTGTGGCCGGATTACTCTGGGCTGTGCTGCTAAAAAGACAGGGGCCTCAGGCTCCGGCTCCCTCCGAGGAAGAAGAAGACGAAGAAGAATCTTTAAATTCTGAATGGCGCACTACGACAGAAGAAATTGCCGAAAAGAATTCAGACAAGGATAAAACTAAATTTATCGGTAATAATCCAAGTTAGCAAGTTAGTATCAGCGTTTTTCCAGACGCTCCTGAACGGCGGAAGCCAACTTTCTGAAAGCCTGTCCCGACAAAGTATCCGCGTTCAAAGCCACAGGCTTACCCTCGTCACCCGATTCACAAACACTTTGCACTAAGGGAATCTGCCCCAGTAAGGGAACTCCTCTTTCTTCGGCCAATTCTGCTCCCCCGTCTTTTCCGAAAAGGTAATAACGATTCTGAGGCAGTTCGGCCGGAGTAAACCAGGACATATTTTCGACCAGACCCAAAACCGGAATCCTGATCTTTTCGTTTTGGAACATATCAACCGCCTTGCGGGCATCGGCCAATGCCACCTGTTGCGGGGTAGTAACCACAATGGCTCCCGAAAGCTTAAGGTTCTGTATTATTGTCAGATGAATATCGCTGGTACCCGGGGGTAAATCGATAAGAAAATAATCCAAATCACCCCAATAGGCATCGCCTATAAGCTGTTTCAGAGCGTTGGAGGCCATGGGGCCACGCCAGATAATGGCATTCTCTTTTTGCACAAAGAACCCGATAGATAACACCTTCAGTCCGTATTTTTTTTCGGGAATAATCCGGTCACGTCCGAATATATTTTCCATCGCAGGCCTGGCTTCTTCCAAATCCAACATTTTGGGAATAGAGGGTCCGAAAATATCTGCATCCAGCAGACCCACTTTATAGCCCTCGGCAGCCAAAGCCACGGCCAAATTGGTAGTTATGGTTGATTTACCCACACCACCCTTGCCCGAAGCAATAGCAATAATGTGTTTAACTCCGGGTAACAGGGATTCTTCTTCCTGGGCAGGAGCAGCCGGGCGGGTGATTACTTTGATATTGCCTTTAATATCGACCTCTTCTCCCACGTAGGTCAGGATGGCTGTTTCGGCAGCCTTGACTACCGATTTAATAAAGGGATCGTTTTGTTTTTCAAAAAGGAGCGAAAAACTCACTTTGTTACCTTCGATACGAATGTTGTCTTCTACCATACCGGAAGAGACCAGATCTTTGGAGGTTCCGGGGTAACGCACTTTGGACAGGGCGTCCAAAATCAGTTTAGGATAAATGTTCATTGTTGTTTATTTTTAGGCACTACGCGGGCACTCCTACCGAAACTTCTGTACTCGTCAGGTTCTATCTCAATATTGGGTTCTTTCCAGTCAGAAACTTCCGGAATGGACCATTTGAGGTATTTAATCTTGATGCCTCGCAACAACCATTGTTGTTCGTAAAATGTTTGTATATCGGGAACTTCGACAAAGTCAACTGCAGCAGCTGCGACATACTCAGTGTCGGGAGTTGCAGTGGCAAGTTTCAGCAGCCCGTCCTGCCGTATCGAATCTGCATACAGATCCTGAGTCTGACAATGTATAGTCAGCCCATTGGCCTTCAAGACTGCCAGGCTGTACTCATACATAAAACGACTGTCGGTTTTGAGGTGCAAAACAGCGTCTTTTGCCAGAATTTGCCGGTACATACGCATGAAATAAGTCGAAGTCAGGCGCTTGCGCACTTTCTTCATTTGCGGATCCGGAAAAGTCAACCAAATTTCGGCCACCTCTCCCGGAGAAAAAAAACCACTCAACAACTCAATCTGAGTGCGTAAAAAAGCCACATTCTCAAGCTCTTCTTCCATAGCCTGACGGGCACCGGTCCACATGCGGGCTCCCTTGATGTCTATGCCGATAAAATTTATATCCGGCCTGGAACGGGCCAGCCCTACCGTGTACTCTCCTTTGCCGCAACCCAGCTCCAATACCAGAGGACGATCGTTGCCAAAAACACTGGCACTCCAATTGCCTTTGAATTTACACTCCGGCCGGCGGCCTTCGTTGAGCGGAAACTCATACACATGGTTCCAGTTGCGCAGATCCTCAAATTTTTTAAGCTTATTTTTTGCCATATAGGAGGAGCAACCTTACTTACACCAGGGTGATCCAGCCGTAAGTATCGGGTTCATCCCCGTACTGAATAGCCCTGAGTTTGTGGTATAATTGTTCACAGATCCTGCCCGGTTTACCGTCTTTGGAAAACACATAGCTTTGTCCGGTATCCGCATCGTCAATCCGTCCAACCGGGCTAATAACAGCTGCGGTACCGCAAGCGCCGGCTTCTTCGAAATCATGGAGTTCTTCTACCCTGATTTGTCTGCGTATCACTTCCATGCCCATACTTTCAGCCAGTTGCATCAGACTTTTATTGGTAATGGAAGGCAATATAGACTGAGAAGCCGGAGTTACATAGTTCTTGCCCTTGATCAAAAAGAAATTGGCCGGTCCACATTCGTCAATGTATTTCTTCTCTCTCGAATCAAGATACAACACAGCCGAATAGCCTTTTGCGTGGGCTATTTCGCCGGAATGCAAACTGGCAGCGTAATTACCACCAACCTTTACATGCCCGGTACCCTGAGGAGCAGCCCTATCGAATTCTCTCATAATCACCATATTAGTCGGCTTGAAACCTTCCTTGAAATAGGGGCCTACAGGTGTTACAAAAACTACAAACAAATACTCGTCGGCCGGTTTGACTCCCACCCTCGGACCTGTACCTATCAATAATGGTCTGATGTATAGAGATGCTCCCGACTCATACGGCGGGCAATACGCTTCGTTCAATTTTACCACTTTCAGCACGGCTTCCTTAAACATTTCCAAGGGGACTTTTTCCATTAAGATGGTTTCGGCCGAACTTTGCATACGTTTGGCATTTTCGTCCAGACGAAAAATGCGGATTTTACCGTCTTTGCCCTTGAAGGCCTTTAAACCCTCAAAAGCTTCCTGACCATAATGTAAGCAGGTGGCAGCCATGTGCATGGAAATGTTTTCAGAGGACGAAACTTCCAGTTCTCCCCATTGGCCATTGCGAAAGTAGCAACGGACATTGTAGTCGGTCGGCAGATAGCCAAACGACAATTCAGACCAATTGATGTTTTTGTTCATATTCGTATTATATCTTGCGCTTTATTGAATAATATCTTCGGCTTTAGTTGACCTTTATGGTTATTTCCTGTCTGATGTCTCGCGACGAAGAGCCCAGCAGACACTTAATCGCGCCCGGTTCCAGCAACCATTCCTTTTTACTATCGTTGTAATAGGCCAGATCGCTCAGGGCTAATTCAAAAACCAGCTCACGCCTTTCGCCGGCTTTCAGGAAGACTTTCTGAAAAGCCTTAAGTTCCTTTTGGGGTCGGGGCAATTCCGATTCCGGGTCTGAAACGTACAACTGAACCACTTCGGCTCCATCGCAGCGGCCGGTATTACTGAGGACCATACTGAGACGAAGCTTCTCGTCCATGTTCCATTCCTCTTTGTCCACACTCAGTTCAGAGTATTCAAACCGGGTATAAGACAAGCCGTGACCAAAAGGATACAAAGGAGCAATATCGTAAGTATCAAACCAACGGTAACCTACAAAAATATCGTCAAAATAATCCACTTGCTGATCGCGGCCGGGGAACTCACCCAGAGCATGGGCATTCGACTGATCCAGACAAACCGGCAGACTAAAGGGCATCTTGCCCGAAGGATTCACCTTGCCCAGTAAGACGTCGGCCAGAGCATTCCCGCCTTCCATTCCATTATACCAGGCCCACAACAAACCGGGAACACGATAATTGAAACCCGCCATGTCAACTGCCGAGCCGGCAATAATCACCACAATGGTTTTGGGATTGGCTTTAGACACGGCTCTAATCAGCTCCAGCTGGCCATAAGGCAGAACCAAATCGGGTTTATCGCGCGACTCGGTATCGTAGTCGTGATTGAGGCCGGCCATTACTACAGCCACATCGCATTGAGCTGCCAGGGCGGCCGCCTCGTTAATCAGCTCCCAATCAGGCTTGTTCGAAGCTTGCCGGCTTTTTTGATAACCTTGGGCAAAACGAATCTCAAACTGAGCTTCGGCCCTGTTTTTCAGTCCTTCCAGAGGAGTCACTTCGTACAAGGCTTTGATTTCGGAACTCTGGCCGCCGAAAGACTGTTTGCGGGTGGCATTATCGCCAATAACAGCCAGCGATTTGACATGAGCCGGATCCAACGGTAATATATTGTTTTCGTTCTTGAGTAGAACGATGGATTCTGCTGCCGAGCGGTAAGTGGCCTGCTGATGTTCCGGGGTATTCATACTTCCCACAAAGCGTTTTGTCGGATCAAAGATTTTAAGTTTCATCATCAGTCTAAGCACTCCGGCCACTTTTTGGTCAATCAATGATCCGGGCAGTTCTCCATTGCGTACGGCATCGATCAGGGGTTGCGCAAAATAGTATTCGTTGTAAGGCTTGTCGGTGCCCATCTCCAGGTCCAAACCCGCTTTGGCAGAAGACAAAGTAGAGTGAGTTCCGTTCCAGTCACTGACAAAAATTCCCTCGAAGCCCAGTTCCCGGCGCATAAGGCTGTCCAGCAGATAAGGATTTTCGGCACACCAAAATCCCCGAAACTTATTATAGGCTGTCATAATGGAATAAGTGCCAGCCTCCTGCACAGCGGCTTTAAAGGCCGGCAGGTAAATTTCATGCAAAGCCCGGTCGCTCATGTTCACATCCACTGTAGCCCGGTCGGTTTCCTGGTTGTTGGCAATATAATGCTTGACACAGGCTGCCACATCACGACTCTGCAAGCCCTGAATATAGGCTGTTGTCATTTGTGCCACCAGATAGGGGTCTTCGCTCATGTATTCGAAGTTTCTGCCGCAGAGCGGAGAACGGATAATGTTCACTCCAGGGCCCAGCAAAATATCTTTGCCTCTGTAACGGGCCTCTTCGCCCAACACTTCGCCGCGCAAACGGGCCAGTTCCGGATTCCAGCTGGCAGCGAGCGCGGTTCCGGTGGGAAAATAAGTAGAGGAATCGTTGGTCCAACCTGCGTAATTCCAATTATCCCGGTTGATTTCAGCTCTAACTCCGTGCGGCCCGTCCGAAAGCGCAAGCTCGGGTATACCCAGCCGGGGAATTGCTTCAACATAAAATTTTGAATTGCCGTGCAGTAAGCTGACTTTTTCTTCGAGGCTCATTTTGGAAATAAGCGAACGAATCTTTTTTTCTTCTTGCTTCGACAGTGGCTCAGCGGCATAAAGCCCGCCGCTAATGTTTACAAGCAACAGAATCAGACACAAATAGTATAATCCGGCTTTCATGGATGCTGAATGAATCAATTTTTATCCTTGTAGAATGAGAGACAAAGGTAAGTATTTTCTATCTTTGGCACATAAGAAGCTGTTTCAATTTTATCGTTTAATGATTTGAGATGAATTTTTGAGGTATATTCGATTGGTTTATGAGGAGGATAGCGGGCTATCTGACGATTAAACCAGAAGAATAGGACCAAAAAGTCGCTCAAAGCATAAACGAGACAGGCTAATAATAAATAATTTGTAGAAAATTAAAACAGCTTCTTAGAATTCTTCTCCGATTTTCTGTCTCTGAGGGGAAATTAGCATTAAAAACAGCAAATGGCCCGGATTAATATTTACAAAGCCTCTGCCGGCTCAGGAAAAACCTGGCGACTGTCGGTGGAATTCATCAAACTTTTAATTAAGAATCCCGAATCCTACCGGCACATTCTGGCAGTGACTTTTACCAACAAAGCCACGACCGAAATGAAGGAGCGTATTCTCAATTACCTGCAACTGCTTTCAACCCCCCGTATCGAAAAAGAGAATCCGGTGCTGAGAACCCTGGAACAGGAGACCGGCCTATCGAGGCTGACCATTGCTACCAGGGCAGAACAAGCTTTAAGTCTGTTACTTCACGATTACAGCCGATTCAGAGTAGAAACCATCGACAGCTTCTTTCAGAGCATCCTGCGCAACCTGGCCAGGGAACTAGGTTTGGGCACTTCTATGAACATTGAGCTCGAAAAAGACGAAATCCTGGAAGAGGCCGTGGATCTGATGATAGAAAAAGCGGGAGAGAACAAAGAACTGCTCGAATGGATACAGGCTTACATCGAGGAGAATCTGATCGAAGGCCGGGATCGCAGAGTAGCCCCTGCCCTTAAAAAATTTGGCGAAACAATATTTTCGGAATCTTTTCAGTCCAGAGAAAAGGAACTTTATCAGGTGCTCTCCGATAAATCATTCCTGAACGACTACCGCAAGGAGCTCAATAAACTCAAAACCCAGGCCGGTGAAAAGCTCAAAAAAATGGGGCAGCGTTTCTTTGATCTGGTCGGGCAACACGGGCTGAGTATGGAGGATTTTTCTTACAGTGACTCAGGTGTTGTAGGCTATTTTCATAAACTGCTTAACGAAAGTTTCAAAACAGATATATTAAAACCACGTGTTCAACAAGCTCTGATAGATCCCGAAAAATGGGTCACAGCCAAACATCCTCGCCGTACCGAAATTATAAACCTTGCCGAAAAAATATTGATACCCTATTTGCAAGAATGCGAAGCTGAGCGGCCCAAACTTTATTCCATCTATTATTCCTGCGACCTCAGCCTGAAACATATCTACAAGATTGGCCTGCTCACCGACATCGCTCTCGAAGTCAGGGCCATCAACCGGGAACAAAATCGTTTTCTTTTATCGGACACAGCAATCTTGTTAAAAACCCTCCTAAGCGACAGCGACACCTCCTTTGTATACGAAAAAGCGGGTACAGAGTTGCAACACATTATGATAGACGAATTTCAGGACACTTCGCACATCCAGTGGTCCAATTTCAAGCCCTTGATTTTTGAAGGACTTTCCAAAGCCTACGACAGCTTGCTGGTAGGGGACGAAAAACAAGCTATTTATCGCTGGCGCAACAGCGACTGGCGAATCCTGGGCAATTTAGAGAGGGAACTGGCCGGAACAGACCTGCAATTTAATGCACTTAACAGCAATTTTCGCAGCGAACAACGCATAGTTCAATTCAATAATGCTCTTTTTAAACAGGCCAGCCTGCTTGCCACGGACTCTTTGGAACAAAAACTCGGAATAGATTGTCCCGATCTTGCCCTGGCCTACAAAGAAATAGAGCAACAATGCCCCAGGACTGAAGAGAAGGGCTGGGTAAAAGCCCTGTTTGTACGGGACAATGAAAATTATTACCGGCACAGCCTGGAACAGGTGGTCAAACAAGTAGAATATCTTCAGGAACAAGGAATTAAACCAGATCAAATTTGTATATTAATACGTCAAAATAAGCACATCCCCGAGATTGCCACCTACTTTGCACAACATCAGATGGATCATCCCGACAGCCCCTTTTGCTACACCATAGTATCGGACGAGGCTTTTCGTCTGGATGCCTCTCCGGCTGTACAATTGCTGATTGCTGCCCTCAAAATACTGGCTAATCCCGACGATAAGCTGGCAAAAGAAGAGCTCAGACAATGCCGGAGCAAACTTTTCAACGCGTACAACCAAGAGGCCTTTGAAGAAGAGTTGCCGACAAGCTTCGAATCACAGTTGAACGGATTGATTCATATTCCGTTGTTTGAACTGGCCGACCTGCTGATACGCCTTTTTGATCTCGACAAAATACCGGCTCAGGAAAGCTATCTGTTTAGTTTTATGGATAAACTGCAGGAATTTCTCGAAAAAAACACCTCCGACCTGAGCAGCTTCCTGCGTTATTGGGAGGAACATCTCAGCAGCACCAATTTGCCCCGGGCCTCGAGCATGAACGGCATTCGCATCATAAGCATCCACAAAGCCAAAGGCCTGCAATACCACAGTGTTATTGCCGCTTTTTGTGATTGGTCCACCAAAGGCGATCAGCGCAACCTGCTCTGGTGTCATACCAACCTGCAGCCCTTCTCAGCTTTGCCTTTGATTCCGGTTAATTTCCAAAAACTTATGAATGATACCATATTCAGAGAAGAGTATCAGGATGAATGCATACAACAATTCGTTGACAACCTCAACTTACTGTACGTAGCTTTTACCCGGGCAGAAAAAAATTTAATAATCTGCAGCAAAGCCCCCAAGCCCGAAAAAAAAGGCCCGGGAAAAGATCAGGAAATAAAAACGGTAGCCCAATTGATTTATAAAGTGCTGTCCGATCAGACTCATCACTTGTTTTCGTCCTGCTTCAAAGCCAAAGACATCGTTGAGAATGAACCAAATTTTGATGATGAAGATGAAATCACAGATAATGCAGAAGATACTGCAGAAAACGCCGAAGTCGCCGGTTTTGAATACGGCAGCATCTGTACCGATTCTAAGGAGGACAAAGACTTAAGGACCGAACAGGACTTCGCCGTTGAATACAGAAGTTTTGCCCGCAAAACCGGATTCCGGCAATCCAATCCTTCGCGCGATTTTGTATTGGGAGGCAGCAGGGGCGAATTTCATAACAGCTACATAGACCGGGGCAAACTCCTGCATAAATTATTTTCGCGCATCAAAAAGAAGACAGATGCCCCAGTGGCTGTACGCTCGCTGGTGGCCGAAGGTTTGATCGGCGAAGAAGAACAGAACGAACTGTTGCGCTATACTCAGGCAGCACTGGAACATCCGCAGGCAAAAGAATGGTATTCGGGCAACTACCGTCTGTACAATGAATGTATCATATTGTACGAAGATGCTCAGCATAAGTTGCGCGAAAAGCGCCCGGACAGAGTTATCCGACAACAAGACAGAATGATCGTGATCGATTTCAAATTTGGAAAAGCTATGTCAAAATACCGCAAACAAGTGGCTCAATATATGCAACTTTTACACCAGATGGGACACAAGAAAGTGGAAGGTTATTTATGGTATGTCGACGATCAACAAGTGGAACAAGTGGATGCCGGGGAGGTAATGCTATGAAAACATTCTTGCAACATTGCGCCGAAGACATCTACAACAAATATGCCGACAGCCTGAACGAACTATGTATTGTGTTCCCCAACAACAGGGCCAGATTGTTTTTTGTAGAAGCGCTTTACAAACAAGCCGGCAAAGCCATCTGGGCACCGGAATTCAGCAACATCAGCGATCTTTTCAGCCAACACTGCACGCTGGAGCTCAGCGATCCTCTTTTGCAAAACAGCCTTTTATTCAAAGTGTATCAAAAACAGGGGCTTGACAAAGAAAGTTTCGACGATTTTTATCCCTGGGGCAGTCTGCTGCTCAAGGATTTTGATAACATCGACAAAAACCTGGCCGACGCAAGGCAATTGTTTCGCAACATCAGTGAACTGGCCGCCTACAGCGATGACTTTGAGTATTTATCGCCCGAACAGACCGAAGCCATACAGCGGTTTTTTGCCCATTTCGAAACAGATCGCAGCGAATTAAAAAAACGCTTTATTCGCCTCTGGAACCAATTATTCAACATCTATACTCAGTTTAGAGAGGAACTGACGACCAGGAATCTGGCCTACGAAGGTATGTTGCAACGTTGGGTGGTTGAACATTTCGACGATAAGCAAGGATTTGAGGCAAAGTCCTATCTATTTGTTGGTTTCAACGCCTTGAGTGCTTGTGAAAAATATCTGTTCAGCAGGCTGCAAAAAGCCGGCAAAGCGCACTTCTATTGGGATTACGACCACTATTATCTGAACAATCCCGGAAACGAAGCCGGCCATTTTATCCGCGAGAACCTCAGGCAATTTCCTAACGAACTGCACGAAAGCTGTTTTGATAACTGGAAACAAACAGCCAAAAAAATTCAATTCATTGACTCTTCCACCGAACATGCCCAGGTACATTACGCCAGCCATTGGATGGAACAAAACGCAAGCAAGGCAAATCGTCCAACAGAATCCCTGTCTGCCGTCCACGATACAGCCATTGTCCTTTGCAACGAAACTCTCTTACCCGGCCTGCTTCAATGCGTACCTTCGCAAGTAGAGGAATTAAATATCACCATGGGGTATCCGGTCAAACAAACAGCCGTCTACCATTTAATCAGGCAAGTTTTACTTTTGCATTGCAACAACCAGGGCAAAAAAAACTTTCGTTCCCGCTATGTTTTGCCTTTGCTGCAAAATCCATACATCCGTAAAACCAGCTCAGCGTCTGCAGCTCTCGAAAAAGAACTACGAAGCAAAAACCGCCTCTACCCCGAATACAGCGAATTGCAACAAGATGAGCTCCTGACTCTCCTGTTCAGCCCTATACAAAAACCTTATGAGCTTGGAGAATTGCTGCTCAGCCTGTTCAGTTTTTTAAGTCAAGCCATCGACAATGCAGACACAGAAGGCAATGAGGTCGATCCGGCAAGCGAAGACTCCGATAACACAAATAATAGAATCAACCAGGCAAGTAACAAAAACGACGAAAATCAAAACCAGGCGGCAGGAGAAAACAACCAAATCTATTTGCCCCTGTTCCAGGAAGCCCTGTTCAAAAGCTACACCCAGGTGCAACGCCTGAACGCTCTCCTTAGAAAAGACCTGCTTGAAATCAACCTTGAAACCTACAAAAGGCTCTTGCTGCAAATTCTTGACCTCAGTGTGCCCTTTTCGGGTGAACCACTCAAAGGATTGCAAATCATGGGACTGCTCGAAACCCGCTGCCTGGATTTCAAAAACATACTTATGCTTTCGGTAAACGAAGGACAAGTGCCCAAAAACAGAGCCGATAACTCGTTTATTCCCTACAACCTGCGCCGGGCATTTAACCTGAGTGGTCCGGAGCATCAGGATGCCATTTCTGCCTATTATTTTTTCAGAGTTCTGCAAAGGGCCGGGAATATTACTCTGGTTTACAACAGCGCCAGCGAAGGCCTGAATCGGGGCGAAATGAGTCGTTTTATGTTGCAATTAGCCATAGAATCCGGGATGCCTGTCGAAATCCTGCATCTGAGTTCCGATATAAAAGCCATAGAAAGCTCCCCTATACTGATTCCAAAAACTCCGGCACTGATGCTGCAGCTTTACGATATGTACGACCATGCCGCCCCAAACCCGAACAGCAAAAAACGCTATCTTTCTCCCAGCATGCTGAATACTTACCTTGACTGCAGTTTGAAGTATTATTTTCAATACTTGCTGAGGCTGAAAAAAGAAGAAGAGCTCAGCGAACAGATGGACCCCCTGTGTTTTGGCACAATCTTTCACTCAGCCGCTCAATACCTCTATGTTGATCTGATTTTAAAAAAGAACGGGCTTCAGCACAGTCACGAAGATGTACTGGCAAGTATGGAAAATATATCAGCTATCAACCGTGCTTTGGAAGCTAGATTCTCAAAAGCCGGCCGCTTAGACGGAGAAACAGAAGCGGCCAGGACTTTATCCGGAAAAACAGAGGCTGCCGACCTGCAGGCTATATACGGCAACAAGGCCTATTTAGAAGGTATAGTGGATTATTTTATGGCAAAAGAATTTTTCCGTCTTGAAAATGGACATAACCTGCCGGCCTTAAACGGAGAACAACTTATTCAGCGCAAACTGCTGGTTCAGTTACTGAAATTCTTACTCAAACAAGACCAGGACTACGCCCCCTTTGAATTGCTGGGCCTGGAGACAAGAGTAGAAAAATTCCTGGAAGTCCTTTCTGAAGAGAACAATACACTTAAACTGCGAATTGGAGGCATCATTGACCGTATGGATAAAAAAGACGATACAATCCGCATCTGCGATTACAAAACCGGCGGCAAAGCCGAAGTGGTTTCTTTTGATGAGAATCTCTTTTCATCAAATAAAAAACGCAACGGACATGTCTTTCAGACCTTTCTTTACGCCGGCATCATCAGGGATAAGTATCCCGACTCGAAGGTGAAACCCGAGCTCCTCTACATACACCAGGCCGGAAAGCCCGATTATAATTCAGATATCCTATTTAAGAATCCCGGGCAGTCCAGGGCCAGAGATAACGAAATAGTGGAAGATTTCGGAGTTCTAAAAGAAACTTTCGAAACTGAGCTGCTAAAGGTCATCCGGGAACTTTTCGATCCAAAACAAGCCTTCTGTCAAACCACAGATAGGGATAAATGCAAGTACTGTGATTTCAAAAATATCTGCAGACGTAGCTAATTTTGTGTTGCATACCAATTGCCCGGCTCCTTCTTATGTTTTCGTTGTATCTTTGTCTGGTTTTTAAAAAATTACTATGAGTGCTTATTACAATCAGGAAATAAACGAAGTAATCCATCAGTTCAAAACCGACCAACAACAAGGGCTCAGCTCCGGGGAAGCCCAAAGAAGACTACAGGAATACGGCTATAATCAGCTAAAAACGAAAGATAAGAAAAGCTTTTTTCGTATGTTTCTGGAGCAATTCAAAAGCTTCATGATATTGGTGCTACTGGTTGCAGCCCTCGTTTCGGGTGTCGTGGGTATAATGGAAGGCGAAGGACTGATGGATACCTACATTATCCTGGGCATATTAATCGTCAATGCCCTGATTGGCGCTTATCAGGAAAAAAAGGCCGAATCCTCGCTCGAAGCCCTCAAGAATCTTTCTTCTCCTCTGGCCAAAGTGATCCGGGATGCTGAAACCAAAGAAATTCCAAGTACTCATTTAGTCCCCGGTGACATTATTCTATTGGAAACCGGCAATATTGTACCGGCCGACATTAGACTGATTGAAGCCGTCAACCTCAAAATTCAGGAATCGGCCATGACGGGAGAATCTGTGCCTGTAAATAAAATCAGCGAAGCCATCGAGGGAGAAGCAGCTCTGGGAGATCGCCTGAATATGGCTTTTTCCAGCGGTATTGTCAGCTACGGCCGGGGATTGGGCGTAGTGGTTGCCAGCGGCATGCAAACTGAAGTCGGGCACATAGCCCGTATGCTAGACCAGACAGAAGACACGGGAACTCCGATGAAACGACGCCTGGAACATCTGGGTAAAATACTGGGTATTACAGCACTGCTCATCTGTGCATTGATTTTTGTGGTGGGCATCTTGTACGGCAACGATATCATGCACATGTTCATGACAGCTGTAAGCCTGGCAGTAGCAGCCATTCCCGAAGGATTGCCGGCCATATCGACTCTGGTACTGGCTATAGGAGTACAGCGCTTGGTCAAACAAAATGCCATCATCCGCAATCTGCCTTCGGTCGAAACCCTGGGCAGTGCCAGCGTTATCTGTTCCGATAAAACCGGCACCCTGACCCAAAACAAAATGACAGTGGTACAATTGTTCAGTAACTTCAGTTATACTTCTGTTCAGGACAAGGCTCAGGAAGCAAAGGGAACTCCCTCTTTGCTGAGTCCCGAAGAATTGCGGCTCATTCAGGGAGCCGTACTTTGCAACGACTCCCAGCTCCGGCATGATGAAAAGGCAGAAATCAGCCTGATGGGTGACCCGACAGAAACAGCCCTGGTTGATCTGGGGCTCGCCTTCGGATTGGACAAAAATCAGCTGGACAAAGATTTTCCCAGAATCGAAGAACTCCCTTTTGAATCGGAACGAAAAAAAATGAGCGTGCTCAACCAACTGCCCGACCAAAGCTTTCGGGTTTTTGTCAAAGGAGGTTTAGACGAAGTATTGGCAGGCTGTACACAGATCATGGAAAAAGGCAGGCTAAGGAAAATTAGCCCCGAAGACCTGGAAGCTATCAACCAGGCCAATACAGAAATGGCCGCCTCGGCTCTGAGGGTGCTGGCTATAGCCTGCAAAGATTACCAACACAAACCGGCAGTTATTGATGTAAACGAACTGGAAAAAGGCCTCAGCTTCATCGGCATGACAGGGATGATAGACCCGGCAAGGCCCGAAGTCATCGAAGCAGTGGCCAAATGCAATACAGCAGGTATTCGCACTGTGATGATTACCGGCGATCATAAAATAACGGCCATGGCCATAGCCAGAGAAATCGGCATTTATCGCGAAGGAGATCTGGCCATCACCGGAAATGAACTGGCAAAAATCCCCGATGAAGAATTTGAAGCTCAGGTCAAAAACTATTCGGTATACGCCAGAGTAGCCCCCGAACACAAAGTTCGCATCGTAAAAGCCTGGCAAAAGCACAATGAAATTGTAGCCATGACCGGAGACGGAGTCAACGATGCTCCCGCACTGAAACAGGCAGATATCGGAGCCGCCATGGGCATCGTAGGCACCGATGTGGCCAAGGGAGCGGCCGATATGGTGCTGACCGATGACAATTTTGCCACCATAGTGGCTGCCGTTCAGGAAGGCCGCCGCATTTACGACAACATCATCAAAGCCATACTCTTTTTGCTTTCCTGCAACATCGGTGAAATCTTTTTGCTGCTGGTGACGGCTGTACTCAACCTGGGAACTCCCCTGCTGCCGATACATATTCTCTGGATCAACCTGGTCACAGACAGTATGCCGGCCTTGGCCCTGAGCATAGATCCGGCCGAAAAGAATGTAATGAACCGTCCGCCCAAAAATTCCAAAAGAGGTTTTATGACCAAAGGAATGATCTGGAGGATGCTCTATCAGGGCATTATGGTAGGAGCTTTGCCTTTGGTGGCTTATCTTGTCGGATTAAAAGACGGAGGCGAGAGCCTGGGCCAAACCATGGCTTTTGCCACGCTTATTTTTGCCCAGCTGGTTCATGTGCGCAATTTGCACTCCAACGCTAAATCCTCCTTCAGCTTCAATCCCCTGAGCAACAAACCGCTCATCGGTGCTGTGCTGGCTTCTGCCGGACTGGCCTTGCTGGTCTTACTGATTCCACCCTTCCGCAGCGCCTTCAACCTGGTGGAGATGGACAGCGCTCACTGGTTGCTGGTATTCCTGCTGTCTTTGGTCACAACGCTGGTAGTTGAACTCTTTAAACTGTTCAAAATAAACGGAAAAAACTAGAGGTACTAAGGTTGTTTCAGGCTAATATAGCCATCTCTGCGCAAATGTTCAATAAAAACAGCCACCCGCTGCTCGTAGCCGGGTTCCTGCCCGAAATGTTCTGCCAGGGCCAGGGCAATATCCCTGACGCTGCGTTGGCCGTCAATCAGTTGCACAACAGCCGAACCGTGTTCTTCGAGCTTAATGTGAATGTAGGGCGATTTCCCCCTTGGAGTGAGACGACGATTCATCCAGGCCGACCGAAAGCGGGGGAAGACCAGCTGCAAGAGCCGGTCTTCCCCTGTTTCTATACGTATACGTTCACTGACAACTGGTATCAGATCGAATAAATTGAGAGCTTTATTTTTGGCCATTGGTTTTTGCGGCTTTTTTCAAAGGCAATACTATCATCAAATAGGCCATCACCAGCATCAGCACCAAACCAATCCAATAACTGGGTTGTTCTATGGGAAGCATCTCCGAAAAGAAAATATTGAAGAGGGCAAAAATTGCAATGACCAAACCCATCAGAGCTTCACCGGCTATCATGCCCGAAGCCAGCAAAACGCCGGTGTTTTCGACCTTGGCCATTTGTATCGGCGAAAAATTCATTTTGGCTGTACGCATATCAAGCAAACCCTTGATAAGGCCTCCCACAAAAATGGCACAGACTGTCTGGAAAGGCAGGTACATACCCACAAAGACCAGCATGGGGCTTTTGACGCCCATCAAAATCAGGGCCACACAAAGCAACATGCCTGCAATGATCAGTATCCAGGTCATGGAACCGCCAACAACAGCGTTGGAAAGTATAGCCATCAGGCTGGCCTGGGGAGCCGGCAAAGCTTCGCTGCCAAAACCTCCGCGATAACCCTGCATGCCTCCCATAGCAATGTCGGCATTGTTCAGAATAATCAGTACACCAAACATTACAAAACCCGAGAGTACCACACCGATGATATCGCCAACCTGCATTTTCCAGGGCGTACCACCCAGAATATGCCCGGCCTTGAGGTCCTGAAACATTTCGCCGGCCACGGCAGCAGCCACACAAACGATGGCAGCCACGCCCAGCACAGCAGCTACTCCTCCTGTGTTTTCGTTTACTCCGCAAAGCACCAGAATCAGAGCAGTAATCACCAGAGCGGTGATAGTCAGTCCACTAATGGGATTATTGCTCGAACCAATCAAACCCACCAGATAACCCGAAACGGCCGAAAAGAAAAAGGCCAGTACTATCATTATAGTGGCGGCAACCACCGCCACCAGAATTGAAGTATTAAAAATAAAATAAGTGATGCAAAAAGTAGCGATGGCAGCTAACACAATACCGGCCAATACCCAGGAAGCTTTCAGGTCTTTTTCGGTCCTTACCACCTCTTCGCCGCTTTCGGTGGCTGCTTTTTTTAAGTCTTTCACCGAACGTTTCAGGCCTGTAGTCAGGCTGGAACGCATACGGTAAAGTGTAAAGATGGCTGCCAGCAACATCCCGCCTATGGCGACTATTCTCACCACCGACTGCCAAACTGTATTGGCGGCCAACATCCACGCTTCCTGAGAATCGGGGACAACACCGTCCACAGCAAAACCATTCACAAAATCACGACCAAATACAGCCAACAAGAGTGGAACCATCAGGCCCCAGGCCATCACAGAGCCGCTGAAGTTCAGCGAGGCCAGCCTTGGCCCTATAATGTAACCAACGCCCAAAAAGGCGGGGCTGACATTGGGAGCGGCAGCATAAAAGCCCCCCTCTATAGTGTGTCCGCTGGTCAATTTAGCCAGGGCCACCTTGAAAAAAGCTTTGGCACCCGAGGCAAAAAGCTGCAAAGCGGAACCCAGTGTTACCAGAGCGCCACCCACCATGGCCCAGATCAGGTATTTGGAATCACCTGTGCTACTGCGGCCACTTTTATGTATTTCGGCTGCTGCAGTACTTTCGGGGAAAGGCAATTCCTTGTCTTCGACCATCACCCTGCGCAAGAGAGCCACAAAAAGCACTCCCAGCACACCACCGGTAACCAGAATCAACGAAGCAGTCATATAACTGTGCAAGGACGAAAACTCTTCACCCCCCCAGACACCGGCAATAAAAAAAGCCGGCAAAGTAAAAATGGCCCCGGCAGCCACCGATTCACCAATGGATCCTACCGTACGAGCAAAATTTTCTTCCAGCAGACTACCTTTAAAAAAACGTAAAACAGCCATACCAATTACAGCTGCCGGATAAGTAGCAGCTATAGTCATGCCGGCCTTGAGGCCCAGGTATGCGTTGGCTGCTCCCAATACTACCGCCAGAACCAGCCCTATGAGCAAGGCTCTTAGCGTAAATTCCCTAAATCCCTGATTTGAAGCCTCAGGGCGATACATTGCAGATTGTTCCATAGTATTAAAATTCAACGCCGCTAATGTAGTGTTTTTTTTATTTATTATGATTTTTTTGTTGCATCAAATAAGCTTTGAAATCAGCGAAACCGGCACTAAGGGGAATACTCTTTTTACTCGCCTGCATAAAGGCTTGCAGACGTTCGGGTACAACAATGGATTCGCCCAGTATGCTTTCGACAGTATCTTTGAATTTGGCCGGATGGGCAGTTTCGAGAAAGATGCCGCTTTCGCCCGGTTTCAGGCCTTCTTCCAAAGCTCTGTAACCGCAGGCGCCGTGGGGATCGAGCAGGTAGTTCTTTTCGTTATAAGTACGGTAAACAGTCTCGCGAATTTGCTGGTCGTCGTAACGGGCACCGCTTATTTCGGCGGTGATGGCGCTGTGAGAATGCCCGTACAAATCCAGAATACGGGCAAAATTACTGGGATCGCCCACGTCCATGGCGTTGGCCAAAGTGGCCACCGAGGGACGGGCCCGGTAATTGCCGCTTTGCAGATATTCATAAAAGACATCATTACGATTGTTCGAAGCAATAAAACGCTTGACAGGCAAGCCCAGACGCCGGGCAAAAAAACCGGCTGTTATGTTGCCAAAATTTCCGCTGGGCACACAAACGACCAGCTCCGAAGGATCGTTGAAGCGTTTCCACTGAGCGTAGGCATTGAAATAATAAAAAGCCTGAGGCAGAAATCGCGCTACGTTGATGGAATTGGCCGAAGTTAAATTCAGTCTTTCGTTTAGTTCTGCGTCCATAAAAGCCTGCTTGACCAGACGCTGACAATCGTCAAAGGTTCCCTCTACCTCGAGAGCCGTAATGTTTTGCCCCAGAGTGGTGAATTGCTTTTCCTGAATCTCGCTGACCA
>JAQUTN010000156.1 GCA_028694375.1 Bacteroidales bacterium | reverse complement strand
GCTCCCAAAACTGTTACGCTCGGAGTCAATCTTAAGTTCTAAGCATTAAACCATCAAGATTATGAAACAGAACATGATATATCGTATTTTTGCCGCTTCGTTGTTAGTGCTTTCGATGACGGCTTGCTCCGGTTTTTTCGAATCCAAAACAGACGATGTGCTTTCGGCGGACGATTATATTTCGTCGCAAACCGAGGTCTATACGGGCTATCTGGGCATCATCACCAAATTGCAGGCGGTAGGCGACAAGTCCATCTACCTGACTGATACACGTGGTGAGCTGCTCGAGCCTACCGAGAACTCCTTGCCCGAACTCATTGCTTTATATAACTACGAACAGGATTTGACGGGCAACGAATATGCCAGTCCCGATGCTTATTACGAGGTGGTGATTGCCTGCAACGATTATTTGCAGAATATGCGCGATTTCCGCAAGGCGCGTCCGGAACTGGTCAACGATGAACGTTTTGATGCCTTGCAGAGTCTTACTTTGCGTGTCAAGGTGTGGGCTTATATTACTTTGGCAGAGATTTACGGGCAGGCCGTCTGGTTCGACGATCCCATTATCAAGATTCAAGACTTGACCGATACCGCCAGGTTCCAGCTGATGGACATCGATCAGGTGGTAGATCGTTGCATCGACCTACTCGATAACGGCGATGCTTCTACCGGCTACATCAACGGAATGTTGGACTTTTCGTGGTACCAGTGGCTTGATCCCGAAACGGCTTTGGCCAGCAGTCAGTATCGTTATTGGGATTACATGAGCCCGCCATTCGAGGGCCTGATGGCTAAGCTCTGTTTGTGGAAAGGGGCTGCCTTGCAGGGAAAAGGCGATTATGCGAATGCTCAGCTTTACTATCAACGCTGTGCCGATTTGGTATTAGAAGCTTTGAACGAAGTTATTTCTGTCGAAGGCAATGCCGGCAACGGTTATTATCTGCCCACTGCTTACATTCCGGGTCGTTATGCACGTTTCTGGGACAATGTGGAACCTTACGCTACCGAGGTGGTTTGCGCCATTATTTACGATTATACCCGCAATCAAACCAATAAACTTTTATATCATTTCAGCTCGGAATACCCTAATAAATATCTTTTGCGCCCCAATGTAGCCATGGTGGAAGAACGTTTTGAAACAGACGCTAACAATCCGGGCTTCTCTACCAGTGCAGAGTCACGCAACGGAGTAGTTTTGGGCGACCGGGAAGGCAAGCCTTACCTGGCAAAATATCGTCCTATTGGCAGCTCACGCCGTGCAAATGCCTATCAGGACGATGTGCACATCTATTTGTTCCGTTGCTTTGAGTACCATTTCTTCCTGGTCGAGGCTTTGAATAATCTCGGTCGCTTCGAAGCAGCAGATGCTGTTTTTAACGGAGGTTTGGCGCCTACCGACTTTTTGACGGCCGCAGACGGCAGCATGATTAAAGACTCCGATGGTTACGGCACACCCAAACCCGGTTTCGAAGGCTTTACCAACGACTGGACATCGGTGGCTTCATGGGGAACCCGCAAGTACAACCATTTGGGAATTCGCGGCAGCTTTAGTTTGAAAGATCGTCCCATAGCTACAGAGTATTACACCGAAGCAGGCCGTCGTACCAATATGAAAGCCAACGATATGGCTATATTGGACGAAGCTATGCTGGAGTTCGCCGGCGAAGGCAAGGTTTATCCCATGCTGATCCGTATGGCCAAACGATGGGGCAACGGCACTTACGACGCCAGCATCATCTCGTCGCGCGTAGCTCCCAAATACGGAGCAAGAGCCGCCGAAATGAAACCTAAAATAGAATCACAGTTTTTTGTGCCTTGGGATTTGTTGCTGGAGTAGCTTGCTCATTGCTCCGCTTATTGTCTGACCGTCGGGTCCTTCTGCTCTTGAAGTAGTAGCACCTGCAACATGCAATACTGACTTGTTGGCCCCGTAAAGCTAAATTCTTACTTTTAAGTCATCGGATATATTGGTAAAGCCAAAGGTATAGGATTTTCATATGCCGGGTGTGGGATTCGAAAAATTAGTGGTCCTGGGCAATTAATCCTTTGTTGTGGCTTCTCATTTCTCATCCAGTTCGAGTCGGATATAATCGTAAATGACACCATTATTCAGCGAACCCTCGGGTACTACTAACGATATCGTGTTTGCTCCGGCCTTGAGCAATTTTGCATCAAAAGCCAGCTCAAGCTCCCTCCAGATGCCGTGAATCTGATGCCGGTACAGCGCTCCGTCTGATATGCCCGGATCGATTTGTTTAATCAATTCACCATTAAGCAGGACATTGAAGCGAGGATCAGCACCCGTTCCACTAAGGGCAATTCTCAGCCAGGCACGGCCATTACAGGCTTTATCCATAGTAAAACGGATGTTCCTCGACGTTTCTTCACCTGTGCCGGACATTCCGGTAAAAGCTATAATTTTGCTGGAATCGTTCGCGTAGGGCATCTGTGCATAATACCAGGCAGATGCATAGTCAGACTCTCCAATTGTGTAGTCTGTGTTTGCGGCAAACTGCTCTGCATAGCGCAAGGCCTGCCCGGGACGAAAGTACGCATCCCCGCCGGCAAATTCAGCGGCAGAACGATTGGCAAGGCCTATGTCCCAGACTTGTTTCCCGTGCCGGACAGGAGTCCAGACAATCTTGCCCAGATCAATTTGCCCTGATTCAGGAATGATTATATCCGATTGCATTAACTCTCCAAGAACACCATCGGCAAAGGCAGACAAGGTATAGTTACCTGCCGGTACATCCTGAATGTAAAAACGGCCTTCGGGATCCTGGCTTTTTGTCCAATACTGATTGTATTTTGCGTCGTTATGCCAGTTAAGGATCAACTCTCCCTCCGGGGTCTTTATCTTGTATGGAGTCCGGCTTAAGCCGACGTAAATTTCGCCCTGAAAAGCTTTTTTCAGCTCTGCCGGAGCATCGTTCAATATAAGTTGGCCATACACTGCCGATCGCTTTTCGGCAGGGATATAAGCGGCAGTTTTGACCCAGTCGTAGGGCCAGGCCTGCTCTTCTTTTTTCAATCTTCTTTTTGCATCGTTCCACATAGCCTCAGGACTTTGCCCTTCGTTTACGTAAATAAACAAAGGCCCTACAACCTTGGACCATTCTTCCCCTTTTTCAAGAATGAGGCTGGCACCCCGGTAATGACTGCTTCTCCAATAACACAAAACGGTAGGATCAATGCCGTGGGCAAGGAATTCAGCCTTGGTTGGCCCGCCGCTCAAAAATTCAGGAGAGGGCAGCATCATAAACCAGCCCAGGCCTTTTTCGGGACTGCTGAAACCGTAGGCCCGGTTTTTCCATTGCAAGGCTGTGTACACGTATTTATCCCAGCCTTCGTTAAACAAGGGATAAGGCCCTGTGCGATCATCGTCAACGTGCATATAGTTAAAAAAGGCTTGAAGCTTGGCAGCTATGCGTGCTTCGGTAAAATCTCCGGCATCGTATTCCGGCCGGTGTTCAAAAATACAGTAGGTGTAAACGCCCTGATCTGCTTTTGAAAGACAGTACCTGATTTCGATATCGACAGCTAAATCCCCTTCGGGTGGAGCTCCCGGGCCTTTTCCCATTAGATTTCCACCGGAAATGCCTTTTATCGAAACCTCAGCTCTTTGTCCGTCGTTGTCCGAAGGATGAATGCTTATGCTTGTTTTGATCTCTTTGGCAGTTTTCACGTCGTGTGACCAATACACAAAGGGATGTCCCGATACCCCGGTCAGGGTTTCCAGCCCTTTGTAGATCAAAGAAATCATATCACCGCTTTCTTTCGAAACCCGGGCAGTAATAATGCCATTGCTCAGTGTAAATGTTTTTTCGTCTTCGCTCAGGCTTACCCGGTCAAAGCTTGCCTGCCCTGTAAAATGCTTGTTCATAAAGTCGGTCATGGCCTGGTAATCTTCCTGAAAAACCCCATGTCCTGCGTTGTGCATAAAAAACCCCATATCGTTCAGAATCAAGGTGTCGGGCCTGGGAAAATCGGCTGTCTCCATCCCTTTGAGGCCGTACAATTCATAGACAGGTTCAGCGGCTTTGGCTGCCAGCCATTCCCCTTTGGGATCGGACCAGGTA
>JAQUTN010000023.1 GCA_028694375.1 Bacteroidales bacterium | reverse complement strand
CAGCAAATGCGGCTATACAAAACAATACGAACCCCTGGAAGAAATGTATAAAAAATACAAGAGCCAGGGCTTTCTGATTCTGGGCTTTCCCAGTAATCAATTTATGAATCAGGAGCCGGGCACTAATGCGGAAATTCAGGAATTTTGCCGCCTCAATTACGGAGTGACTTTCCCTGTATTGGCCAAAATAGAGGTAAACGGCGATGAAGCACATCCATTGTACAAATACCTGAAAGAGCAGACAGGCGGGACTGCCATCAAGTGGAATTTTAATAAATTCCTGATAGACAAAAAGGGCAACATTGTTAAGCGCTATCTTTCGGGCGATTCGCTCAAGGAACTCGAAAAGGATATTAAGACCAATCTATAGTTCTCGATGAAGCAGGTTTGCCAAGAAGTGCTGTCGCAAACTTTCATTTTTTCAGAGAAGTCCAGTCTCAGGCTTTTAGAGTTTATCTGATGACCAGCCTCGGATTAATTCAGTTTACCTGATGACCAGCCTCGGATTAATTCAGTTTACCTGATGACCTGCGTTGGATTTATTAAGTTTACCGGAAGAGCTGTTCCGAAGCTTAGTGTTTGATTTAAAGAAACAAGGATTTATGTCAAAAGATTTTAATACGGATTATACGCAAGCCAACACCATAAGACCTCAGGCCAAAAGCCTCTATGAACTCAACAACATGCTACGCAGGGGTATCAGGGAGCTCTTTCCCGAAAATATCTGGGTACAGGCCGAGATCGCCGAATGCAAAGAAAACGCGTCGGGGCATTGCTATCTGGAACTGGTTGAGAAACAGGAAACTTCCGATTCTTTGCGTGCCCGGGCCAAAGCCGTCATCTGGTCGAATGTCTGGATGTTCCTGCGCGAAGAATTTACTCAGCAGACAGGCAGCCCTCTGCAGGCCGGTCAAAAGATCCTGATTCTGGTTAAGCCCGATTATCACGAATTGTACGGTTTGAGTCTGGTTGTACAGGATATTGATCCTGCGTACACGCTGGGCGAATGGGCTTTGCGTCGGCGGGCTATTTTGCTGCGTCTGGAGCAGGAAGGCATCCTTGAACTCAACAAAGAGTTGGACTGGCCCCGTCTGCCTCAGCGCCTGGCAGTGATTTCTTCGCCTACTGCAGCAGGCTACGAGGATTTTATGCATCAACTGCATCACCATCCCGAGGGCTTCGTGTTGTATACCTGTCTGTTTCCGGCTCTTATGCAAGGCACACAAGCGGAGTCTTCTATTCTGGAAGCCCTTGACAGGGTGTTGGAACATCAGGAACTTTTCGATTTGGTTGTGATAATACGGGGAGGAGGAGCTTCGGCCGATCTTTCCTGTTTTGATAGCTACGAACTGGCTTCGGCACTGGCTCAGTTTCCTCTGCCTTTGTTGTCGGGCATAGGGCACGAACGCGACCGCTCTGTGGCAGATCAGGTGGCGCATACTTCGGTTAAGACCCCTACCGCTGCTGCCGAAAAAATCCTTTCCTGCCTGGAACTCCGGGATCAGGAGATAGAATACCTGGCAGCAAGCTTTCTTGCTTTGGGCCGGGAGAGCCTGAATCTTAAGGTTCAGGAATTGCAGTTGTACAAAGAACGTATAGTACATTTGTCTTCTGCTCAAAAAAACAAAGGAGAGCTGCAATTACAAAAACTGAAATCTGTTTTACAATTTGCCGTTCACGAGCATATGCAACAAATGCAAAACAAAGTGGACAGGACCAGCGAGACCATCCGTTTACTGTCTCCCGTGTTGCTTAGCCGGCAGGCCCATAGACTGGATGTGCTGAAACTAAAACTGGAAGCCTATTCTCCCGAATTGCAGTTAAAGCGTGGATTTTCCATCACCCTGCATCAGGGCAAAGTATTACGTTCTGCTCAGGGACTTCAGCCGGAAAGCCTGATTGAAACCCGTCTGAAGGACGGCTTAATTTTGTCTAAAACCTTACCTGAACAAATTAAATAGTATTCCTACACATATGAAAACAACGATCTCTTACAAAAAAGCCATCGAAGAACTGGAGAGTATTTTAGAATTCTTGGAACAGAATGAACCTGATGTGGATCAGATGACCCAAAAATTAAAAAGAGCTACCGAACTGATCGGTTTTTGTCGCGAAAAATTGCATAAGACCGATGAGGAATTGCAGGCCATTTTTAAGGAACTGGAACAAAAATAGCCCTGTGTTAGTCATTTTAGCCCTGATTAACACTACTTAAAACAATGCTTGGTTCTTTTATAAGTACATTTGCCGACATAAAATTAAATTAAAAATAATCCGATGAAGAAATTAGTGTTGATGCTGGCCATGAGCCTGGTGTTGATTAGTATTGCCGCCAAACCGGTTAAGAATGTCATTTTTCTGATAGGTGATGGTATGGGACTCAATCAGGTTTATGCCGCTACTCTGGTAAAAGGAGCTCCCTTGTATATGATGCAGGATACCAAAACAGGTTTGGTGCTTACTTATTCATACGATAACGGCATTACCGACTCGGCAGCCGGTGGCACAGCGCTGGCAGCCGGTGTAAAAACTCGCAATTCTATGATTGGAATGGGTCCCGACAGTGTGAATTTGGAATCGATTCTACATCTGGCTGCCCGCAACGGTAAGTCAACCGGTGTTATGTCTACTTCTGCTTTGACTCATGCCACCCCGGCTTCATATGTGGCCAATCAGGTCTCCAGAGGTATGCAGGACGAGATTGCCCTGGATTTTGTCGAACAGGGACCGGATGTCTTTATCGGCGGAGGACGCAAGTATTTCGAAGCACGCGAAGACGGACAGAATCTGACGGAGCAACTTAAAACCAAGGGTTATGACGTGGTCTACGATCTGGAAAAGGCCAAAGCTTCCGGCTCCCGTAAACTGGCAGCTTTGCTGGCCGATGATCATTTGGCCGATGTGATTTCGGGACGCGAATATCTGTTGCCTGAGGCTTTGAGCATAGCAATCGATCACTTGAGCCGCAACAAGAAGGGTTTCTTTTTGATGGTAGAGGGCTCAAAAATTGATATGCGTTGTCATTCGCACGATATCATGGGTTGCGTTGCCGAAACCCTGGAGTTTGACGAGACGGTCAAAGTAGCTCTTGATTTCGCCCGCAAAAACAAAAATACGCTGGTCATTGTTACAGCCGATCACGAAACCGGTGGCCTGAGTATTCTGCAAAATACTCCTTACCGAAAAGGCGAAGAACTGAAAGTTCGTTATACGACCAACGGACACACCGGAGTTCCCGTGCCTGTTTATTCCTATGGCCCGGGTGCTGACAATTTTACAGGGGTGTTGGAGAATACTTATTTTAAAGCTACCTTAGCCCGTCTGATGAAATTGAAACAATAAATGGAAGCTTATGCATTAATAATGGCCGGCGGGGCGGGACAGCGAATGGCTGCAGAAATGCCCAAGCAGTTTTTACTGCTGCATGGGCAGCCGATTTTGATGCATACAATAAGTGCTTTTTATCAATACCGTTCCACCATAAAACTGCTTTTGGTTATTCCCCGGCAACAGGAAGATTTGTGGCTGAAGCTTTGCAGACAATATGCATTTGACTTGCCACACCTCTTGGCCTACGGAGGGAATGAACGTTTTGATTCGGTACGAAACGGCTTGCAAAAGATAGCCGAATCAGAAGGCTTTGATGCCGGGAATAGTCTTATTGCTATTCACGATGCAGTCAGGCCCATGGTGGGGACCGATCTCATTGGAGCTTGTTTTGAAACGGCTCAACGTTACGGTTCGTCTGTTCCCGTTACTCCTTTGGTTGACAGTCTTCGACGCCGTGAGGGTGAATGGAGTCTGGCCGAAGACCGCAAGGATTTTTGCGCCGTGCAAACTCCGCAGGTCTTTTGGGCAAAAGATTTATTGGAGGCTTACAAGCAGCCTTACAGCCCTTCTTTTACCGACGATGCTTCGGTAATGGAAGCTGTCGGCCACCGCATCCGTTTGGTGGAAGGCCATCGCAGGAATATCAAAATAACGGTGCCCGAAGACCTGCTTCTGGCCGAATACTGGTTAAAGCAATCGAAGTGAAGCTCTCGTCTCTGGAACTGACCTATCTGCGCGGTGTAGGCACTGCCCGGGCTGAACTCCTGAAAAAGGAACTACAGATTTTTAATCAGGAGCAGATGTTGTATTATTTCCCCTACAAATACATCGATCGCAGCCGCATTTATAAAATCTCTGAGTTGAACGCCACTATGCCTTATGTACAGGTCAAAGGGCGAATTATTTCGTATAAGATTATTGGTGAGGGCAGGGCTAAACGTTTATCGGCCGGTTTCACCGACGGCAGTGGTTTGCTGGAATTGGTGTGGTTCAAGGGCTTGAAATATACCCAGGACAGATACAAAGTCAATCAGGAATACCTGGTGTTTGGCAAGCCCTCACAATACGGTGCTCAGTTGTCTGTTGCCCATCCCGACATTGATCCGCTAAACGAGCAAAGTCTGTCCTTTACCCGCGGACTGCAGGCCTTTTACAACACAACAGAAAGGATGAAATCGTATTTTTTGAATTCCAAAGCAATTCAAAAGATACAGATTTCCTTGTTTCAAAGCCTCACAGCGCCCATTCCCGAAACTTTGCCCGGTTTTTTGCTTGAAAAACTGAGGTTGATGCCTTTGGACAAAGCTTTGCGCGAAGTGCATTTCCCCAGCGACAACGAGACACTCGTAAAAGCCAGGTACAGGCTTAAATTTGAGGAGCTTTTTTATTTACAGCTTCACATTTTGCGCTATGCCCGCAAGAGAGACAAAAAATTCAAGGGCTATCCTTTTATCCGTATCGGCGATTACTTCAACAATTTTTATCACCGTCGTTTGCCCTTTGAGCTAACGGCTGCACAAAAGAGAGTGCTCAAAGAAATTCGAAGCAATGTGGGAGGGCAGACACAAATGAATCGTCTGTTGCAAGGCGATGTAGGCAGCGGCAAAACCCTGGTTGCTCTGATGTCGATGCTAATGGCGGCCGACAACGGCTATCAGGCTTGCATGATGGCGCCTACCGAAATTCTGGCCAATCAGCATTACGCTACTTTGTGCAGGCTGCTCGGCGATATGCCTGTCAAGGTGGCTTTGTTGACTGGTTCTACCCGCAAAAAAGAGCGCGAAATCTTGCATAGGGAATTACAGAGTGGAGAGATTCATTTTTTGGTCGGCACCCATGCCTTGATAGAAGATACAGTGCAGTTTGCCAATCTGGGCCTGGTGGTCATTGACGAACAACATCGTTTCGGTGTGGTGCAGCGTTCCAAACTCTGGGCCAAAAACACCATGCCACCGCACGTGTTGGTGATGACGGCCACACCCATTCCCCGAACATTGGCTATGACGGTTTACGGAGACCTTGAGGTTTCAGTAATAGATGAATTACCCCCTGGACGCAAACCCATTCAAACTTTGCATCGTTACGATAACAAGCTGGCAGCCCTCTATGCTTTTATGCACAAGGAGCTACAGGCCGGCAGACAGATCTATGTAGTCTATCCCCTGATAGAAGAATCCGAAAAGATGGATTACAAAAACCTGCAGGACGGTTATCAGCATATTTGTGAAGCTTTTCCCGGAATAAAGGTGGGCATGGTTCACGGCAAAATGAAAGCAGCCGAAAAGGACAAACAAATGGCACTTTTTGTAAATGGAGAAAACCGAATTCTGGTGGCCACTACGGTTATTGAAGTGGGAGTGGATGTTCCCAATGCTTCGATGATGCTCATACAGAATGCCGAACGCTTTGGTTTGTCGCAACTGCACCAGTTGAGAGGCCGTGTAGGGCGGGGAGCCGAGCAATCTTATTGTGTCTTGCTGACTTCTTATAAGTTGTCTGACGAGGGACGCAAACGCATAGAAATCATGGTATCCAGCAACGATGGCTTTGAAATAGCCGAGGCTGACCTAAAAATGCGCGGACCGGGCGACCTGGAGGGTTTGCAACAAAGTGGGATTCCCTTCGATCTGAAAATTGCCGATTTGGGCAAAGATGCCCAGATCCTGGAATACGCCCGCATCATTGCCGGAGAATCCCTCGAGAATGACCCCGATTTGTCCTTGCCTGAGAATGCTTTGTTGGCTGCTGAACTAAAAAAACGCTACGAAAAGAAAATAAATTGGGGGATTATCAGTTAGTGTAGAGGTGAAATTATCGGTGATCATAGTCAATTACAATGTCAGGTATTTTTTGGAACAATGCCTGCATTCCTTGTATCGTGCAATAGAGAACACTGATACGGAGGTTTTTGTAGTAGATAATTGTTCTACGGACGATTCGCTGGAAATGCTCCGAAAGTCGTATCCCAGGGTAAAGCTGATTGCCAACAGCGAAAATCCGGGTTTTGCCAAAGCCAACAACCAGGCCATAATCGTCTCTGAGGCTGAATATATACTATTGCTGAATCCCGATACTTTGGTGCAGGAAAATGCCATACACAATATGCTGAGTTTTATGGATGCCCATCCGGAAGCCGGCGCCTTGGGAGTAAAAATGATAGACGGGCAAGGCCGCTTTTTGCCAGAATCCAAAAGAGGCTTACCCACACCTGCAGTTTCTTTTTATAAAATTTTGGGTTTATCGACACTTTTCCCCCGTTCCCGGCGTTTTGGGCGTTATCATCTGGGTTGGCTTGATAAAGATAAAATTCATTCGGTCGAGATTTTGGCCGGTGCCTGTATGTTAGTTCGCAAAGACGCTATTAACAAAGCCGGCTTGCTGGACGAAGATTTTTTTATGTATGGCGAAGACATCGACTGGTCGTATCGCATTTTGAAAGCCGGTTACCGGAATTATTATTTTCCACCGGGGCGTATATTGCATTACAAGGGCGAGAGTACCAAAAAAGGCAGCTTGAATTATGTATATGTATTTCATAAGGCTATGGCTATTTTTGCCAAAAAACACTTTTTGGGCAAAAGCTTCTTTTATGCTTTTCTAATCAATGTTGCCATCTTATTGAGCGGAACCTTTTCATTTTTCTCTGGTCTGTTTCGGAAAAGCCTTTATTTTTTAAAAAAAATGAGTTCATCTGCAGATAAGCCATCTGTGCTGGTTTGGGGAAGTCTTCAGGAATTTGAGAGAGTTCGCAATGTATACTCAGCCGGCTTGACAAACAGCCGGAAGTTTATTCACGCAACTACAGAAGAACAGCTGAATAAGGTCATGAAAGACAATACCATCAATGAACTTATATTTTGTACGACTGACCTGCAGTACTCCCTGGTATTTGATTGTATGGAGAAATATGCAGGCAAGGGCGTGGTCTACAAAACGGCTCCACCCATTGGGCAGGTTATCATAGGCAGCCATAGGATTTTGAAGCGTTGATTTTTTATAAGTCTTTTTATATGCCTGGCTCGAAAAGTTGGTTTTTCATCCCAAAATTCCGTAATTTTGCACTCTACCCGAAACCGATCTCTTTATGAGTACAACCAATGAACAATTTGATGCTGTAACAGCCAAATGCCGCAGCATTTTCTCAAAAAAATTGCACGATTACGGAGCTGCCTGGCGTATTTTGCGAATACCTTCAGTTACCGATCAGCTTTTTATCAAGGCCAACCGTATCCGTAATCTCGAAATCAAAGGCGAGAGCAGGATACAGGATAATATAGCGGATGAATTTATGGGCATAATAAATTATGCCATTGTCGGCCTTATTCAGTTGCAGCAAGGCTCTTCGGAAAAGGTGGACATCAGTCCCGAAGAAGCCTTGGCTCTCTACGACGAAAAAATGGAAATGGCCAGGCAATTGATGCTCAATAAAAATTTTGATTACGAAGAAGCCTGGAGGGGCATGAGGATCAGTTCTTATACCGATCTGATTCTGATGAAAATAAACAGGGTTAAGCAAATCGAAGATTTGGGCGGGCACACTCTGGCCTCCGAAGGAATTGACTCCAATTACCTGGATATGTTGAATTATGCAGCTTTTGGTTTGATTCGTCTTGGTTACGACAAATAAATCTATGAAGAAGGGACACAAGATTCTGGCACTTATTTCCAGAGTACTTTTGGGACTAACTTTTGTGTTTTCCGGCTTTGTCAAGGCAGTGGATCCTCTGGGTACAACCTATAAAATTCAGGATTATCTGCAGGCTTTTGGTTTGAGCTTCTTTGATCAGTATGCCCTGTTTTTTTCCTTTGCGATATTTTGTTTCGAGTTTGTGGTGGGCATGGCGTTGTTGCTGGGGACTTCACAACGATTTTTTTCCTGGCTGGCCTTTGTCTTTATGTCGCTGATGACTTTACTCACCCTGGTGATTGCCTTGGGCAATCCGGTGAGCGATTGCGGTTGTTTTGGTGATGCTCTCTTGTTGAGTAACTGGCAGACTTTTGGAAAGAATATTATCCTGACTGTGCTAGCCATACTATTAATCAGTAACAAAGCGCCATTGTATAAAGTCTTTGGGAAAAAGACGCAAAAATGGGCTACTTGGGTTTGCCTGCTCATGGTACTGTTGGTGGGTATACATTCGCTGCGTCATTTGCCCATGTTGGACTTTCGTCCGTATAAAACCGGTAATCATATACCTGAATTAATGCAAATTCCTCCCGGGGCTCCTATGGATTCTGTGGTGATGGAATATATTTACGAAAAAGAAGGGGTTTACCATTCTTTTAGTTTGGAGAATTATCCCGCCGGAGATACAAGCTGGACTTTTGTTGATCGCAAAGAAAAAGTTATTCGCAGAGGCTATGAACCTCCCATTCACGATTTTGTTCTACTTCATCCTGCTTACGGAGATATTACCCAAGAGGTACTTAACAACAGTGATTATACTTTTTTATGGGTATCGTACAAATTAGAATACGCAAATCGCGCAGCTGTTCAGGATTTCTTGCATATTCAACGTTATGCGGCTGCCAGGGGCTATCCTTTTTATGCTTTGACAGCTTCCGACCGCGACATCGTTGACGAATGGATTTATGAGTACGATATTCCATTTGATTTTTGTACGGTAGATGAGATTACCTTAAAAACCATGATTCGTTCAAATCCGGGGCTTATGCTGCTCAAAAACGGACAGATCCTGCACAAATGGGCCTGGAGAGATTTGTCAACGCTCATAAAAGATCTCGATTTGCCTCTGGAAGAAACATACTGGTCCAAAGCCCCTTCTAATAAGGAATTGGTGGTTGCGGCTCAATTTTTTGTTCTGGTCCTTATCGCCTTGTGTTTTTTATATCTTTTCAGGCTGACTTCTCTATTATGGGAACATAGACGTCTAAGAAAACAAATGCAACAAAACGACTGATTATATAATTATTTAAATTCAAAGTATGAGAAAAAAGATTGTAGCAGGAAACTGGAAAATGAACAAGAACCTGCAAGAAGGAATTCAACTGGCTGTAGCCCTGAACGAAGTATTATCCAAAGAAAGTAATACCTGCAGGGTAATTATCGGTACACCTTTTATTCATTTGGCTGCTGTAAGTGAAAAAATTGACAATAAAAAACTGGGCCTGGCTGCCCAAAATTGTGCTGACCATAATTCGGGTGCCTACACCGGCGAAGTTTCGGCGGAAATGGTCAAATCAACCGGTGCGGAATACGTTATTTTGGGCCATTCCGAACGCAGAGCTTATTACGGAGAAACTCCCGAAATGCTCAAAACCAAAGTTCGCCTTGCGCTGGACTGGCAATTGCAGCCCATTTTCTGCATAGGAGAGGTTTTGGAGGAACGCGAAGCCGGCAAACAATTTGAGGTGGTTCGTTCGCAGATTGAAGCCTCTTTGTTTGATTTGTCCCTTGCCGATTTCACTAAGATTATTCTGGCATACGAGCCGGTATGGGCCATCGGCACAGGTAAGACAGCCAGTGCCGCTCAGGCTCAGGAAATGCATGCTTTTATCCGTGGTTTGCTAGCCGAAAAATACGGTAAGCAGGTGGCTGATGACTGCTCCATTTTGTACGGAGGAAGCTGCAAAGCCTCCAATGCGGCTGAATTGTTTTCCAACCCCGATGTAGACGGAGGTCTGATTGGAGGAGCTTCATTAACAGTGGAAGATTTCATGGGAATAGTACGTGCCCGCTAAAAGCAGCAAACAGATGTTTCAACTCCGCAAAGCAGATGTTCAGGATGCTCCGCTGATAAACAGCCTGGCAAGTGTGGTTTTTACACTTACGTATCGGGAAATCTTATCGCCCCGGCAAAATGAGTTTATGTTTGAGTGGATGTATGCTATTGACAATATCCGAGGACAAATGCAGGAAGGACATTGTTACTTTATTTTGGAAGACCAGGATCAGGCCTGTGGGTATATGTCTATTCAACAGGAAGAGCATTTGTTTCATCTGCATAAAATCTATGTTTTACCTGCTTATCAAAAAACAGGTGCAGGGCGTTATTTGTTTGAGCAGGCCCTGGCTTATGTAAAAAGCATTCATCCCTCTCCCTGCCGTATGGAGTTGCGAGTTAACCGGCAAAACCCGGCCGTGGACTTTTACAAAAAGATGGGGATGAAAGTCTTGCGTTCTGACGACTTTGATATTGGTCAGGGTTATTTTATGAACGATTACATTATGAGCATAAATATAGACTAATTTCGGGTTAAAAAAGAAAGGCTGAGCAGATTAATGCTCAGCCTTTCTTTTTTATTGATAAATGTCTCTTTATCTTAATTGTTCGTTTTGCCTCTTACTGGCGGCATAACTTATCTTAAGAGCGTAGGCCTTTCTCAGGGCCTGTTTGACATCGTTGACTATACCCATCTTGGTATCCTTGTCAATTTTGAGGGAAACGGTCATATAGGGTTGGTCCTCTTCTTTCATGCTACCTTTCTCCTGGGCAATATAATCCTGGATATCTGCGATTTCGGCGTATTTATCGTTAAGCTGAATACGGGTCTCGGAACCCATACGGGCACGGTTGCGTGCTGTAGGCGGACCTATATAAATGTAGGTTACCAGAGACTTCTTTTCCAGTTTAGTGAGTTCGGTGGCTTGAGGTAAATCGAATTTTACCTTAAAATCCACCTCCTTCATAGAGGTTACCGTCATAAAGAAGAAAAGTAACATAAAGATGATGTCCGACATGGAGGAAGCGTTTAGCTCCTGAGAACCACTTTTGCTGGATTTCTTAAATTTAGACATGGTCGTTATTTATATTCTTTGGGTTCAGCTTCGGAAATCTTCAGCGGGTAGTAATCAATAACCGCCTTTTGGCGATCTTCGTCCAATTCTGCGAAAGTTTTTCCAAAGGTTTTGAGAGATAACTCGTTTCTCAATTCATTGTAGGCTGCAATTAATTCATTCTGTACCTCAATAAATTTTGAGTAATTGGTACCACGGTCGTTTTGCAGCGATATTACGTGCGGTTTGGTCACTTCGACTTCACCAAAGAAATCAATATTTACAAGAACTTTCTTGGGAAGTTTGGGATCGTTGTTGGGATTCTCGATGAATTCCTTGGCAATGTCCTTAAGTTCCCAAAGTTCGATTTCTTTCTTCTCGCACATCAGTTTATTGTCCTGACTGACCAAAACGACCAGCGTGTTGCGTTCTTCTACCTTTTGTTCAACGTCACTGTCCACGGGTGGAGGAAGACGTAACGACAAGCCGGTATCTGTGGCCATAGTCGTGGTGATCAGGAAGAAAATCAGCAACAGGAAAGCAATATCAGCCGTTGAACTGGTATTAGGTTGCGGGACTTTTCTATTGTTTGACATAATACAATCGTTATAACCGGGTCAGATCATTTATTGACTCTAAATAAACCGCCGAAAAGCATCAGCAGGATTGCTACACCGGCCACAATACCGATGGTGTTGGTAAACATGCTTACAACAGAGAGCCAGACACCTTGGTTGTGAATACCCTCATAACCCATGATTTCGATGGGTTGCGAGCTGTCGCTGGTGATAAAAGTGATGACAAATACTGCAGCGAGAAGCAGGATTGAACCAAATGATAGTAAGGCACTTTTTGTGTTCGAGACCAAGCTTTTTACAAATTGAACAAGCCCAAATCCGATAGTAATCAATATAGTTATACCAACCATTATACCTATCCAGTACAGCAGATAATCGATATAAACCGGTTCTTTGTATTCAGCACCGGGATCAATGACACCACCGGAAAACACCAATATCATTGCTCCCACGGATAGCAGCATAAGCAACCACAGGAACACTTTTGGAAGTATATTAACAAGTTTAGACATAGTAGTTTATAATAAAAGGATTGATTCTTATTTTGTCTTGGCTACTTCAATCTTAACCAGAATATCCAGCAGAGAGATAGAAGAATCTTCCATTTCGTTGACTATGCCATCTATTTTGGAAAGAATGTAGTTGTAGAACACTTGCAGAATCATAGCCGAAATCAAACCGAATACGGTTGTAATCAAGGCCACTTTCATACCACCGGCAACGACTGTGGGAGAAATGTCACCTACCTGTTGGATTTTGTCAAAGGCCTGGATCATACCGATAACGGTCCCAAGGAATCCTAAGGAAGGAGAGATGGCGATAAACAATGAAATCCAGGGAAGGTTGCGTTCCATTAAACCAGTTTGCACTCCACCGTAGGAAATGATAGATTTTTCAGCCACTTCAACACCTTCGTCCATACGAAGTAATCCCTGATAGAAGATAGAGGCTATTGGGCCTCGGGTATTTTTGCAGATTTCCTTGGCTTTGGCTAAATCCTTATCAACCAGTAAGGCTTCTTCCACTTTGCTCAACAAAGCTTTGGAATTAACCTGAGAAAGGTTCAGGTATATTATACGTTCGATGGAGAAAGCCAGACCAAGAATCAGAGCCAGGGCAACGAAACTCATAAAGAAAGCATCGCCTTCGATGTATTTAATCTTGAGGGCCTTGTATACTCCGCCGATGGCAGTTGTTTCTTCGGCTACTTCTTCTACGACTACTTCTTCTTCAGTAACTGTGGAGTCGGTTGCTGCCAGGGTGCTGTCGGGAGTTTGAGTAACGGCATCCTGAGCCAAAGCAAGCGGGGTTGTGCTGAACGTAAGCATACCTACTAATGCCAAAAGTGCAAATAACTTTTTCATTGTTTGATGATTTAAAGATTAAGTTAAAACGTTTTTATTATCTGTTAGTTAAATACTTGTAATCTGGCGGAGAAAGCGGGATTCGAACCCGCGATACGATTCCACACCGTATACACGCTTTCCAGGCGTGCCTCTTAAGCCACTCGAGCATCTCTCCTTGTTCAACAACACTACTGCATAGAAAAACGGCGCAAATTACGAAAAAAAAATAAGATACAAGAGCTTTGTCCTTAGATTTTTAATTAAATAAACAATTGGCGTTGATACTGGTGATATTTTTGATCTCTTCTGTAGTTTTCTTGTAAATAACAGCCAATTGTTCCACTATCAAAGGAATATTTGAGGGTTCGTTGCGTTTTCCTCTATGGGGAACAGGGCTCAGGTAGGGAGCATCTGTTTCCGTAACAATATATCTCAAAGGTATCTCGTTCAAAAACAGCTTCTGAGCTGAATTTTTGTAGGTGATACTTCCGTTGATTCCTAAATAAAACCCGCCTTTAGCGGTAAGTTCCCGGGCTTGCTCCAATGTGCCGGCATAGCTGTGAAAGATGCCTTTGAGTCCTTTGTTAAAATAAGGTCGGATCACAGGCATGATTTCTTCGAAAGCATCCCGGGTATGAATAAGCACTGGCATATTGAATTCCAGTGCCCAATCCAGTTGAATTCGAAGAGCTTCCATCTGTTGATCGAAGAATGTTAAATCCCAGTGCCGATCGAGTCCGATTTCGCCAATTCCATTGTATTTTCCTGATAGCAAAGCCTGACGAATCAGGTCGAGTTCTTTGCGATAATTGTCTTTTACCTCGCAGGGATGCAAGCCGGCAAACAGCCTGAAGAAGCCCGGAGCAGGTATTAGCTCATATAAACGATCCATAGCGCTGAGGCTGTCTGCATCGATGCCGGGAATCCAGCATTGGGTAATACCTGTAGCTTGTGTTCTTTTTAAAACCTCTTCAATATCTGTCCGGAATTCTGGTAAATAAAGGTGGGTATGTGTATCAATCATGTTTTTCCTTATTTTTCGTTTTTTCGGAAATAATACACAAGGCCATATTTCTTGCATTGTTTTCGTTTTTCCTCGTCCGGGAGGTCTTTGAAATGTTCTTCGACCTGATTCCATATATCGAGAATCACAGCATCGGCGTTTTCTCTCAGGCGGGCCAGTTTGGTGAGTGAACGCGAAGTGTTCTGTTGGAGAATTTTTTGTGAAATTTTGGCTTCAACGAAATTGTCGTAAAATACTTTTACTTTGGCGATGGAAGGATTGTAAATGGGGGCACCCCCCTTACTGATTCGTTCATTTTCCCCTTCGATGATATTTTTTCCCCAGTCAATCAGAGCTTTTTCTGTGCTCAAATCGGGGATACTTTGTTGATTGATATCCAGATGATAAAGTTTTTTATGCTCTTTTTTAATTTCGTTGCGCAAAACGCTCAGATTAAGTACCTGTATAAAATGTGAGATGTATAATTTGGCCGTTTTGAGTTGAACCAGGTAGGATTTACTGTTGCTGGTCTGCCTCTCCAGGTTAATATTGTACTCGTGGTGTGCCTGCTCAATTTGAGACAAGACTTGCAGAGCATCGTTTCTGATCTTGTATGAATAAGCCAGATCAAGAAAGCCCACTATTTCTCCTTGTTTAGTGGCGGCATCCAGAGCACGTATCCTTGCGCTGTCTGTATTTGGCAATCTTCTGTATGGCATATTAAGACAAACCGATCTTATACCTGGCGGTAGGTCAGTTTCCTGGCCAGTTCGCTCAGTGTTATTAATTGTTCTTTGTCAAGGCCCAGTTTATTGAGCGCTTTCAGGGCAGATTGCTGGTGGTCCAACATCTGTTGTTCACAGCTTTCTCTGGCCCCCAGTCTGTTGTAAAAGCTGGTCACCATTTTTATTTTTTCCTCCCTGTCCATATAACTACTTTTCATACAATTCAAAAACAGGCTGCGGGTGTGGTCGTCGGCAGTTTCCATAGAATGTATCCAAAGAAAAGTTTTTTTGTTGTTGATAATATCACCGCCTATGGCTTTGCCGAAAATGTCGGGATCTCCGTACACATCCAAGAGGTCGTCCTGAATTTGAAAGGCTATGCCCAGATGAATGCCGAAGTCATATAGCAGATCGGCCGCGCGGGCAGGGGCTCCTCCGGCAATAGCACCGAGTTTCAGGCTGCAACCCAGCAATACTGCAGTTTTTAGGCGTATCATTTCGATGTAATCCTCCTTGCTTACATTGTCCAGCATTTCAAAATTCATGTCCAATTGTTGTCCTTCGCAAACTTCACTGGCCGTTTGATTGAACAGATCCAGGCAGTCCTTGAGTTTGTCGGCCGGTGCCAATGCAATCTGTTGGCAGGCCATTATTTGCAGGGCGTCACCCGATAAAACGGCTGTATTTTCGTTCCATTTTATGTGGACGGTTGCTTTGTTGCGCCTCACAAGGGAACGATCCATCAAGTCGTCGTGTATCAGCGTAAAATTATGAAAAAGTTCTATACCAAGTGCCAGGGGAAGTGCCTGAGCAAGGGCCTCTTCGTTGAACAGGTTGCAAGCTGAGAGGCAAAGCAGGGGTCTCAGTCGTTTTCCACCCAGGCCAAGAACGTATTGCAGAGGTTCGTACAAACCCGAAGGCTGGTCAGGAAAATCAATTTCCCTGATGCCATTATGTACAAGTGTACTGATTTCCTGAATACTTTTCATATTTTTATAAAGTAAAAAATAACATACAAAATACATTGGTTTCCCCTTACTGTATTTTGTATGTTATTGTTATTGATTGGTATATCCGCTATTGTAATTTGAAGATTATTGGCAGCGTATAGCGTACACGAACAGGTTTTCCCCTTTGTTTTCCGGGTTTCCAGTCGGGCATCATGCTGATTACCCTTATGGCTTCACGGTCGAGGTTGGGGTCAACTGAGCGGATTACCTGAATATCAGACACTTTTCCGCGTCCATCTATAACAAAAGTACAAATTACACGGCCGGAGATGCCGTTTTCCAGTGCAAGCTGCGGATAGCGCAGGTTTTTGTTGATGAATTCCATCAAGGCTCTGTCCCCTCCGGGGAAGCCGGGCATTTCTTCAACGAACATAAAAACTTCACCATCGGGATCGTATTCTTCTGAAATATCTCCACTGCTGGTAATAACAACTGCTTCATCAGGAATATCCTCCATGGATTCAAATTCAACTTCTTCTTCCAGGGTATTGTCTTCAACAATCTGAATGAGGTCAGTTTGTACAGTTTGAGGAGGAGGGGGAGGGGGCGGAATGTATTGCCGGGTGATTTCTATCATCATTTCCTCTTCGATTTCACCTGAAGAATCTGAAATATCCTGAACAGTAACTTCGGTGTTGGAATATTCAAATCCGATGAAAAGGAAGCCCAAAGCAATGACCAGCCCCATCAGAAAATTGGTGGTGGTGTTTTTATCCAGATTGGCTCTTGACGATTTTTTTACTTCCATGGTGTTTGACGTAAAAAAGATATGGGTTTATGTTGACCGACAAAGATACATTATTTTTAATAAAAAAGAGAAGACATATAAAAAAAACTCATCAGGTACTTTTATATAGTAATTGCTAAAGCTGCTTTACTATGGAAAATTACTACCTTTGGTGGTTTTAAAGCCGGGAATAATGCGACGCGGGTTGATTGTACTTGTAATGTTTGCGGCCGGCCTGCTCAGTATACAGGCCGGAGATGGTGTCTATCGCTTTCTCACCCTGCCTGTGTCAAGTACTGCCGCAGGTCTGGGTGGAACAGTGCTTTCTTCTCCGGAAAATGATTTGAACTTAAGCTTGCACAATCCGGCAGCCTTGTCTCAGGAAATGCACAATCAGCTGGCCCTGGGTTATATGAATTACCTGGCCGATATTCATTTGGGAACTGCAGCCTATGCCCGTAAAATCAACGAAAGAAGTTCCTGGATGGCCGCTTTGCGTTATGTGGACTATGGCCGCCTGATAAGTGCAGGAGACAATCTGCCTGGGGCTGATTTTTTTGCCAAAGATATGGCCATGAGCGGAGCCTATGCTTTTATGCTGGCTCCCCGCTGGAGAGCAGGTGCCAATATGCATCTGGTCTATTCAGTGCTTGATCAGTACACTTCGCTGGGCATGGCCATAGATCTGGGCATTCAGTATGCCAATCCGGAACAAAAAATATGGGCCGGTTTTGCCGTCAAAAACCTGGGATCTCAGTTCAAGCCATACGACGAGAGCTACGAAGCATTACCCTGGGATGTGCAGTTTGGTATCACCAAGGGCCTATTGCATGCTCCTTTTCGATTCACACTTACAGCCTGGGGTTTTAATGCCTGGTCGTATCCCTATGTTGACGGGAGCTCGGGGCTGGCAATAAACGACGATAATTTATTAGAGAAAGTCTTCAAGCACCTGTTGATCGGCCTTGAATTTGTCCCCGGCGATAATTTCCAACTCAGCCTGGGATACAACGTTCGGCGTAAATCTGAATTATCGCTGGATCAGCGAACAATTTTGACGGGTTTTACGGCAGGATTTTCTATGTCTGTACGAAAACTACGTATAGGAGCTTCTTTTGCTCAATACCATATTGCCGGTAATTCTTTACAAATGACCTTGTCTACCGACCTGGATATTTTTTAAACAATGGAAAAACGAATAATAGTAGCCATCGACGGCCATTCATCCAGCGGCAAAAGTTCTATGGCCAAACAACTGGCAAAGAAACACGCATATCTCTACATTGACAGTGGGGCTATGTATAGAGCTGTAGCTTTGTATTGTCTCAGAAAGGGCTGGATCAGGGCCTCAGGTTTGGATCAGGCGGCTTTGTCGGCAGGTCTGAAAGATATAAAAATAAGTTTCTGCAGTACAGGAGGGAAGCTGCCTCGTATTTGTCTCAACGGCGACGAAGTGGAAAACGAAATCAGGGGTATGGAAGTTTCCGGAGTGGTCAGCTTGGTCAGCGCTGTGCCCGAAGTAAGGTCTTATCTGGTCGACATTCAGCGTTCACTGGCCAAAGACAAGGGCGTAGTGATGGACGGACGCGACATTGGCACAGCTGTCTTTCCCGAAGCTGAATTGAAAATCTTTCTCACAGCCGATGCGAGTGTGCGTGCGAAAAGACGTTATCTGGAATTGAAAGATAAAGGAATGGACGCCAGTTACGAGGAGATTCTTCATAATATAGAAATGCGCGACAAAATGGACCTGAACCGCAAAGCCAGCCCTTTGCGCAAAGCCGATGATGCCATTGAACTGGACAACGGCCAAATGAGTCCCGAAGAGCAGGATGCCTGGCTGGAAACCCGTTTTAATGAAGCAGTGTATGGCAATAATAGAAATTGACAAACATTCCGGTTATTGTTTTGGCGTGGTCAAGGCCATTACCAAGGCAGAAGAACATTTGGGGAACAAGGAAGAACTTTACTGCCTGGGCGACATCGTACACAATAATATGGAAGTGGAGCGCCTTGAAAAAAAAGGGATGCAGACCGTCGATTACAATGAATTTGCAAACCTGGAAAATAAAAAAGTCTTGATCCGTGCTCACGGCGAACCGCCTTCTACATACAAAATGGCAGAACAACAGGGTCTGGAATTGGTCGATGCCACCTGTCCGGTCGTCATAAATTTACAAAGAAGGGTGCGAAAAGCTTACCAGGAACACAAAAACGACGGAACTCAAATTATCATTTTCGGAAAACCCGGTCATGCCGAAGTAAATGGATTGGTAGGGCAGACCCAAAATACGGCCATAGTTGTGGAACACTTACCCGACTTGGTAAAGGTCGATTTCGAGAAGCCCATCCTTATGTTTTCTCAAACCACCAAATCGCTCGAGGAATATCGTCAGGTGGTTGAAGTAATAACAACCAGAATCAATTCTGCTGTTTCGTTTGAGCATTACGACACCATTTGCCGCCATATGTCCAACCGGGTGCCTCAAATCAGGAACTTTGCGGCTGCCAACGAGCTGGTTCTTTTTGTAAGCGATGCCAAAAGCTCCAACGGGAAATCACTTTATAAAGCTTGTAAAGAAGTCAACGAAAATACCTTTTTTATTTCAGGCCCCGACGATATCTCTGAGCTTGATGTGGCAGGATTTGACCGTATTGGAATCAGCGGAGCGACATCTACTCCCCGTTGGTTGATGGAAGAAGTACGTCACGAAATAGAAAAGAAGCTTCAAGCTTCGGTTGAAAGTGCTCAGGAGTTGTAGTAATAATCCAGGAGTTCGCGGGCGGCGGTGAAAGAGGTTTTTTCGTTGTTCAGGACTTCCTGTTCTTTCTTTTCGAGCATGGTGGCAATCTCGGGTTTATGATAGAAATGGTTTCTGAGCGCTTCGTCTATGCTTTGTCTCATCCAGTAAATGGCCTGCTGAGTGCGTCTTTGCTCAAAACTACCATTGTTTTTGAAGAATTCAATATGTTTGTTTACCATATCGATAACTTCGGTGACACCCGACAGTACCTGAGCCGAATAGCATAAAACCTGGGGACGTAGCCCCGAGTCGGGCATGGGAAACAGCTTCAGTGCGTTACGGTACTGAGCCGCAGCTAAATTGGCCC
>JAQUTN010000022.1 GCA_028694375.1 Bacteroidales bacterium | reverse complement strand
ACTTCGCCTTTGATGCGGCGGGCACAAAGTCCGGCCGGGAAAATAACCATTTGTTCCTCCGAAGCATACGCTTCGTTAAGCCTTTCGGGTAAAGTTCTTTTTTGGGATTGATTGCCCACCTTGTTGACGGGAACAAAAATTGGCCGGAGGTTAACTAAACCTGTTAGAATGTCGTTGGACAAAAATTTGATGCCCCGCTCCGGAAATTTATTGTAGACAGCCAGGCCGGTACTCAAACCATCAATGGCTCCCAGGGGATGGTTGCCGGCAAAAGTATAACGCCCGTCCGGCAGATTGTCCAGCCCTTCGGTTGTGATTTGAAGTTCAAAATAGTCAATGACTGCCTTGACAAAATCGATGCCGTATAAATGTCCTTTGTGAGCCAAAAACTCATTGATTTCTTTTTGGTGAACAATATGTTCCAGATAACGAATCACAAAGCCCGGCACCTTTGCCTTGGGAGCTTTACTGCGCAACACTTGTCTGACATCAACGGAAGTGGTTGAATGGTTGTGCATATCCTGAAAATCAGTTGTGTTAATTTCCTCTTTCATTTAAAAAGCACAAAGTTAATGGTTTTTTTCAGGGATTGCTTTGATTCTGACTATTGTTAGCATTATTTTTTATAAAAGCACCGAGGATTTTAAAAAAATAAGCCAGACAGAAAAATTAAAGACAAAGTGTATTTCGCAGATATATAGACATATAGAATGTTGAAAACTTGTTGAAAACTTTTTATCTCATTTTATTTAAAAAAAGTGGGTTAAAATGTAGCAAAGTGGGTGATTTTGTTTATTTTTGTCAGGAAAATATGCTTATATAGGGTAAAATTTTTCCGTATAGGCAATGAAAAAACAGAAAAATGCGTTTTTTAGGAAACATCGAAGCTAAACTGGACGCCAAAAACCGGGTGTTTGTTCCTGCAGCTTTTAGGAAGGTGCTGGATAATGGTTTTTTTGCTCAAACAGAAAATGGCTCGCAAAACAAACTTTTGTATTTACGAAAAGATGTTTACCAGAATTGCATTGTGGTCTATCCCGCAACAGTGTGGGAAGAAGAATTGAGCGAATTGCGTACCAGGCTCAACAAATGGAATCCCGAAGAACAGGAACTTTACCGGCAATTTATGCTGGAAGCAGAGACCGTCGAAATGGATCCTAACGGTCGGATACTGATTCCCAAACGCCTGTTGTTAAAAACCGGCATTGAAAAAGCCTTACGTTTTTTGGGTGTGGACAACACTATGGAAATATGGGCTAAAGAAGCTCTCGAGCAACCCAGGCTGGAGCCGGAATTATTCAAAACCCGGCTACAGGAATTAATGACCAAAACCAAAACTCCGGAATAATTACGTTATGGAAACACAATACCACATTCCGGCTTTGTTGAGAGAAAGCATAGAAGGACTGGCTCTGAAACCGGGGGGCATTTATGTGGATGCAACTTTTGGGGGAGGAGGTCATTCGCGCGCCATACTGGCGCAATTGCAGGGAGGTCGGCTCTATTCCTTTGATCAGGATGAAGAAGTATTGAAAAATTTGCCGGAAGATAAACGTTTGCAGTTTGTTCACGGCAATTTTCGCTTTTTATCCAATTTTATGCGTTACTACGGAGTAGAAAAATTTGACGGGCTCCTTGCTGATCTGGGTGTATCGTTTCATCATTTCGACCAGGCCGGCAGAGGTTTTTCTTTTCGTTTTGATGCCGATTTGGATATGCGTATGAATCAACGGGCCACTCGTACTGCTGCGGATATTCTGGCCGATTATTCCAAAGAAGAACTTTGCAGAGTGTTTCGTGTGTACGGAGAATTTCGTCAGGCTGCAAAAATGGCCGATGTATTGATAAAGGCCAGACAGGAACAAGACATACGGACGGTAGGCCGCCTGGTGGATTTATTACGGCCATTGTTGAGCAGGCAAACCGAGAAAAAAGATCTGGCCAGGGCTTTCCAGGCTTTGCGTATAGAGTTGAATCAGGAAGTCAGGGCTTTGGAAGACTTGTTGACACAAGCCCTGGATTTGTTAAAGCCCGGAGGGCGCCTGGTGGTAATTAGTTATCATTCGCTCGAAGACCGCCTGGTTAAAAATTTTATGAAAACCGGAAACCTGGAGGCTGAAGTGAAAAAGGATTTTTACGGCAATAACCTCAGCCCCTTTATTCTGGTCAACAACAAAGTGTTGGTGCCTTCGGCAGAAGAACAGGAAAAGAATCCCCGTTCGCGCAGTGCTCGCTTGAGAATCGCAGAAAAACGTCAATAGATGAAGCAGAAAAAAGAACATAAAAAAAATACCAGGCGTTTTGCTTTTGGCGAATTTTTAGACGGAAGTTTCCTGGACAAAAAGTTCTTTAGCAAGCACTCCAAACTAATACTCCTGATCGTAGTATTATTGTTCGTTTATATAAGCAATCATTACTCGGTAATAATGAAACTGGCCGAAATAAACAGGTTGCAGCAGGAACTTAATGATGCAAAATACGAGGCTTTAATGTATTCTTCGGAGTTTATGCAGGAAAGTCGTCAATCGCATATTAAATCGATGGTAGAGGAAAAAGGCCTGGAATTAAAGGAATTAACCGAGCCTCCCTATACCTTAAAAGTGAAATAAACAGTATTGAACCGTTTGCAGGCTTAGAAAAGAAATGAGCGAATACACAGGCGAAGACATTTCAAAAGGAATACGTAAACGCTATTTGATTATAGTGATTCTGTGTTTTAGTATCATGCTGTTTGGTATCATTTCTGCAGCTTTTCATATCCAATTTGCCGAAGGTGCTGCCTGGACAGAATGGAAAAACAAACAACAACGAGAAAATGAAGTTGTTCCTGCCAACAGAGGGAATATTTTTTCGGACGAGGGTCTGCTTATGGCCGTTACAGTGCCAAGTTATGCCTTGTACATGGATTTTCAGGCCGTTCACAGGGATACTCTCAATAAATATATGAAACCTCTTTGCCGGGCGCTTTCACAAAAATTTGGCGATCTGTCTCCGGCCGATTTTGAAGCAAGACTACGAGAGGGGCAGCGAAGGGCCAGCCGCTACTATCTGATACATCGACGGAGAGTGTCCTATGCCGACTGGAAAGAGATTAAGACCTTCCCTTTGTTTAGTAAAAACAGCAATCAAAGCGGCTTGACGGAAAAAAAATACCTGGAACGTCAAAAAATGTTTGGCTCCCTGGCTTCGAGAACCATAGGGGATATTTATGCCGAATTCGACAAGGGGGGGCGTAACGGGCTGGAACTCAAATACGATTCTCTTCTACGAGGACACGATGGTATTTCAACCCGTCAAAAAGTAGCCGGCCAATACATGAATGTCAACAACAAAGAGCCTGAGGACGGTTGGAATTTAAAAACGACCATTAATATCCCTATGCAGGACATCGTTGAGACGGCTTTGAAAGAAATGCTCGAAAAAACCGAGGCAGCCTCGGGAACTGTTGTACTTATGGAGGTCAAAACCGGCAAAATAAAAGCGATAAGCAACCTTGGTCTGACTTCCGGAGGTATTTACCAGGAAATTCAAAACTACGCAGTGAGCGACCTCAGTGAGCCTGGTTCCACTTTCAAAACCATAGCCATGATGGCCGCCCTTGAAGAAGGAAAAATTAAACCTAATGATTCGGTCGATACTCAAAAGGGCCTAGTCAGAATGTATGGCCATGAAATGCGTGATCATAATCAGGCACACGGAGGTTACGGTAAAATAACCGCAGCCAGAAGCATTTGGTATTCTTCCAACATCGGAATCTCTACTCTGGTTGACAAGGCTTATGCTGATGATCCGGCCCGTTTTGTGGATCGCTTATACAAAATGAAAATCAATCAGCCCATCGATATAGAAATTCCGGGCGCAGGCTACCCGGACATTCCTCATCCCAAAAACAAAAACCGCTATTGGTCCAAAACCGACTTGCCATGGATGTCAATAGGCTATGTGGTACGTATACCGCCGATTTATACTCTGACCTATTACAATGCTATTGCCAACAATGCTTGTATGGTAAAACCTTTTTTCGTTGAAGAAATTTTCAAAGATAATCAAGTTCTCAAAAGTTTTGATACAGATGTCATAAATTCAAAAATATGCTCCGACCGTACATTACGCGAAATAAGAGCTATGTTGGACAGCGTGGTGGAAAGAGGAACAGGAACTGCAGCCAAAAGCAAGTTTTTCCCCGTAGCTGGCAAAACCGGAACAGCTGTTTTGTCCAAAGGTTCCATGGGATACAAAGCCGGGGGTAAAAACTATCAGGTATCGTTTTGCGGTTATTTCCCTTCGGATCGCCCCAAATACAGTGCTATTGTGGTGATACGTGATCCCGTAGTGGGTTATGCTTCGGGAGGTGTAATGGCCGGAGGCGTGTTCAAGGAAATTGCCGAACAGATTTATGCCCGGGAATTGTGGATAGACCTAAGCAGTAGCGGAATTGGAGAGAACAGGGACGAAGCTGTTCCTAAATTAAAAACCGGTTTGCCCGGCCCCAGCTTATATATTATGGATAAGCTGAATATTAAATACGATGATACTAAGGTTTCCGGAGAATGTCCTGTCGTTGCACGACAGGAAGAAGGAAACCAAAAATTGATAATGGAAGACAGAACTCTTATCGGGAATTTGGTGCCCAACGTGCTGGGCATGGGTGCCAGGGACGCCATTTTATTGCTTGAACAATGGGGTTTGCAAGTCAGACTTACCGGCAAAGGTAAGGTAGTACAACAATCGCTCCGCCCGGGTACAGTCGCGCGCGAGGGACAGGAAATTGTTTTACGTTTGAATTAATAATACGCATGAAACTGAGTTACCTCATACAAGAATTGACGGTTCTGGAGCTTTTGGGCCCCGGGGATCAGGAAATCAACTCTGTCTGTTTTGATTCCCGCCAGGCAGCTCCTTCCTGCCTGTTTGTCGCTCAAAAAGGCAGCCGCAGCGATGGACATGATTTTATTTCCGAAGTAGTGGCCAAAGGGGCTGTGGCAATAGTGTGCGAAAACCTGCCCTCAGAGATCAGCCCGGGGGTGGCTTATATCCGGACCGACAACAGCAATGTGGCTTTAGGTCTGATTTCTGCTGCCTGGTTTGGTCATCCCTCTCGTAAGCTGAAATTAGTGGGAGTAACAGGCACCAACGGAAAAACGACTATAGCCAGTTTGCTTTATAATACCTTCAAAGCAATGGGTTACAAGGCCGGTTTATTATCTACCGTTTGTGTTCGTATAGATGAACAGGAAATGCCTGCCACTCACACTACTCCAGATGCTTATGCAATAAATAGTTTGTTGTCGCAGATGTTGGAAGCCGGTTGTGAGTATGCTTTTATGGAAGTGAGTTCGCATGCGGCTGAACAGGACAGGATAGCCGGTTTGCGTTTTGTAGGAGGAATTTTTACCAATCTCAGTCACGATCACCTGGATTACCACAAAACGGTAGAGGCTTATCTCAAAGCTAAAAAAAGCTTTTTCGACCGTTTGCCGGCCGAGGCTTTTGCTCTGAGCAACGCAGACGACAAAAACGGAAGCGTGATGCTTCAAAATTGCCGGGCTGCCCGTTATACCTATTCCTTTCGCAGTCTGGCCGATTTCAGGGCAAGGTTGCTCGAAACTCATCCCGACGGAATGCAGCTGGATTTTGACGGTCAGGAAGTGCATGTACGTTTTATCGGAAAATTCAATGTTTCGAATTTACTGGCCGTCTACGGAGCCGCTATCTTGTTGGGAATTGATGCTCTGGAAGTACTCAGGATTATGAGTTCTTTGCGTCCGGTATCCGGCAGGCTGGAATTTATGAATTCTCCCCTCGGATTTATTGCCATAGTGGATTATGCTCATACGCCCGATGCTTTGAAAAATGTGTTACAAACCCTGGCTCAGATACGTAAGCAGGGCAAAATCATCAGCGTGATAGGAGCGGGAGGTAACCGAGATAAAACCAAACGACCGGAGATGGCCCTGGAAGCTGTCCGTGCCAGTGACACCCTGATACTGACCTCTGATAATCCCCGGTTCGAAGAACCTCAGGCGATTCTGGACGATATGTATGCCGGCGTACCGGCCGAAGCGCGAAAAAAGGTCTTATGCATTGTTGATCGCAGAGAAGCTATCCGCACTGCCTTCAGACTGGCTGTTAAGGGTGACTTTGTGCTGGTCGCAGGTAAGGGGCACGAAGATTACCAAGAAATCAAAGGGCAGAAATATCCCTTTGATGACAAAAAAATAATAGCTGAGATTTTTAAAGAATTGCTTTAATGCTTATATCCTGTTGTCGGCCCGATAAAAGAGGGTTTACAGCCTAAAAACAAAAGAATATGTTGGTGCCTTTATTTGATTATCTTGACAGTATAGACTTTACGGGAGCCGGAATGTTTCAGTATGTTTCGTTCAGGTCCATTATTGCCTTTATTTTTTCACTGCTCATAGCCACTTTTATTGGCCGGAAAATAATTCGCAAACTGCAAAGCATGCAAATTGGAGATGTGCCTCGAGATCTGGACGTGGAAGGTCAATTGAGCAAAAAAGGTACTCCGACCATGGGCGGAGTCATCATTTTTCTTTCGCTGATAGTACCGGTGCTGCTTTTTGCCAAATTGGACAACATTTATATCGTACTGATGCTTATCAGTACAGTATGGCTTACAGTACTGGGTTTTGCCGACGATTACATCAAGGTTTTCAAAAAACACAAAGAAGGACTTAAAGGCAAATTTAAAATTATCGGGCAGGTGGGCATAGGTTTAATTGTAGGATTGACCCTCTATCTGAGTCCCGAAGTGGTGATACGCGAAAATGTTCAGCTCAACAATGGCCTGCCCAACGAAGAAGTTCGTTTTGACGAGGGCGAAATAAAATCGACCAAAACAACCATTCCTTTTTTGAAAAACAACAACCTGGATTATGCCAATCTGGTTGGTTTTATGAAAGAACACAAACAGGCGGCAGGTTGGGTGCTTTTTGTGCTGGTTACCATTTTTATCGTAACCGCTGTTTCCAACGGAGCCAATTTGACGGACGGTTTAGATGGTCTTACTACAGGGACTTCGGCCATTATCGGAGTGGGTCTGGGCATATTGGCTTATGTGTCGAGTAATATGAATTTTGCTTCGTATCTGAATATTATGTACATACCCGGTTCAGAGGAATTGGTTATATATATGTCGGCCTTTGTAGGGGCTACCGTGGGTTTTTTGTGGTTCAATTCCTATCCGGCACAAGTATTTATGGGCGACACCGGCAGTCTGATGTTGGGTGGCGTCATAGCCGTTTTTGCCCTTATCATCCGCAAAGAACTTATGTTATTGTTTTTCTGCGGTATGTTTTTGTTGGAATCTCTTTCGGTGATGATGCAAGTTTCTTATTTTAAATGGACCAAAAGCCGTTACGGGGTGGGGAAGCGCATTTTTAAAATGGCTCCTTTACATCATCATTTTCAAAAGCCTGGTAATGCGGGTATCGAGGCATTGATCCAAAAACCTCTTAAAGCTATGCCGGAATCAAAGATTGTCATCCGTTTCTGGATCATCAGTTTGTTGTTGGCTGCTCTGGCCATAGTTACACTAAAAATCAGGTAAGTATGAAAAGAATCGTTGTTATAGGAGGGGCCGAAAGTGGTAGCGGAGCAGCTGTACTGGCCAGGAAACAGGGTTTTGATGTCTTTTTGACAGACATGGCGCCTATTCCTCAGCATTACCGTAAATTGCTCGAAGACAACGGTATAGTATTTGAGGAAGGGCTACATAGTCCTGATCTGATATTGAATGCGGACGAAGTAATAAAAAGCCCGGGAGTACCCGATAAAGCTCCTATGATTCAGGCAATAAAAGCCAAAGGCATACCCATCATTTCGGAGATTGAATTTGCCGGACGCTATACCAAAGCCAAAATGATTTGCATTACAGGGAGTAATGGTAAAACCACCACTACTCTGCTGACTTATCATATCCTCAAAAATGGAGGCCTCAATGTGGGGCTGGCCGGCAATGTGGGCCAAAGTTTCGCCTTGCAGGTGGCTCAGCAGGACTACGATTACTATGTGATTGAATTAAGCAGTTTTCAGTTGGATTATATGTTTAATTTCAAGGCTGATGTGGCGGTAATGCTTAACATCACCCCCGATCATCTGGATCGTTATCATTACAATTTGCAGGAATATGTCGATGCCAAATTCCGGATTATTCAAAACCAGTCCGAACAGGATGCCTTCATTTATTGGAACGACGATCCCATAATTCAGCAGGAGATTAAGAAAAGAAAGATTCGGGCCAGAACCTATCCCTTTTCGCTTAAGAAGGAAGCTGGCATCAAAGCCTTTATTGAAGACAAAATTTTGGTGATCAATACTCCGGATCAGCAATTCGAAATGGAGCAGGAGGCTCTGGCACTACAGGGAACCCATAATCTTTACAATACTATGGCTTCGGCAATTTCGGCCAACATTGCGCATATACGCAAAGAAGAAATACGTCTGGCCCTGAGCAGCTTTCAGGGAGTGGAACATCGTCTGGAAAAAGTGGCCAGTGTGGCCGGAGTGGAATACATTAACGACTCTAAAGCCACCAACGTAAATTCCTGCTGGTACGCGCTGGAATCGGTTAAAACACCTGTAGTGCTGATACTGGGAGGTACAGACAAAGGAAATGACTACAGCGAAATAGAGGCTTTAGTCCGGCAAAAGGTGAAAGCCATCGTATGTCTGGGTGTTGACAACACAAAGCTGCATGAATTCTTTGAGGGTAAAGTGAACGAAATCCGTGATGCCCGTTCAATGAAAGAAGCAGTAAACCTGGCGGGCAGCCTGGCAAGCAAAGGCGATACTGTATTGTTATCGCCTTGTTGCGCCAGTTTTGACCTTTTTGAGAATTACGAAGACCGTGGCCGCCAATTCAAGGACTACGTTCGCAATTTATAAATGATGGAACTAATACAAAGCATATTCAAAGGCGACAAAGTGATCTGGACGATCTTTTTGTTTTTATGCATTATTTCGCTGGTGGAGGTTTTCAGTGCCATCGGAACCTTGGCCTATGCGCGAATGAATCCATTCGAGCCCATTATAAGACACGGCTTGTTTTTACTGATAGGGGCAGCTTTGGTGGTAGCTTTTCATAATTTCCATTATAAGTATACTGCTATCCTGGTGCTTCCACTTTTGTTGTTCTCGGTGGTTATGCTCATACTTACTCCCATAATTGGGGTCAGGCTGAACGAGGCAGCCAGATGGATAGAGATATTTGGCATACAGATTCAACCTTCGGAACTGGCCAAATTGTCGATGGTATTGTTCTCGGCCTGGTTTCTGGGCAGAGCTCAGGGCTCAAAAGAAGCCATGGACAAAGCCTTCTGGGTGGTGCTTATTGTAACGGCTGCTTTTGCTTTTCTGATTGTATTCGAGAATTTATCCACTGCCATTTTACTCTGCCTCTTTGTTTTTATCATGATGATAGTAGCCGGAGTGGATCGGAAAAAACTACTTATTTTGTTTGTGCTGGTTGCTTCGGTATCCCTTTTGCTGTTTTTTTTACTCGTCAAGGTGGAACGTTTGGACGGAGTGCCTCGCTGGGAAACCTGGCACAACAGGCTGGTAACCGAAGAACTGGATGTCAGGGACGAAGGATTTAGAATTACGGACGAAAACCGTCAGGTTTCGCACGCCAAAATTGCTATTTCCGAAGGTAAGTTTTTTGGTGTTTTACCAGGCAACAGCAGTCAGCGCGATTTTTTGCCTCAGGCTTATTCTGACTTTATTTTTGCCATTATCATTGAAGATTTAGGTTGGTTGGGTTTGTTTGGGCTGCCTTTCTTATATTTGTTTTTGTTGTTCAGGGCCCTCAAAATTGCCAAACGTTGCACTAAATCTGTCCCTATGCTCCTGGTGCTGGGTTCTGCACTGATAGTATCTATGCAGGCTTTTGTCAACATGGCTGTGGCGGTCAACTGGTTTCCGGTCACCGGCCAGCCTTTGCCTTTGATCAGCAGAGGAGGCAGTTCCGGAGTCATTACCTGTTTATATTTTGCCATCATATTGAGTGTTAGCAATTTTGCAACAACTTCACCCGAAGAGGTTAATATTGAATCGAACGAAACAGAAGAGTCGAATTATGAACAACAAGAAGAGATCGAAACAACCGACTGACGAAATTCGTAAACCTCGTTTTATCATTTCGGGAGGAGGCACCGGGGGGCATATTTTCCCGGCTATTTCCATAGCCAATGCACTTAAGCAAAAAAATCCGGAGGCCGAAATTCTCTTTGTCGGGGCCGAAAACCGTATGGAAATGGAAAGAGTGCCTGCAGCGGGTTATCCAATAATTGGACTTCCGGTCAGCGGTTTCGATCGTCAACATTTGCTGCGTAATATCAGAACATTGTTCTTGTTGTTTAAGAGTATGAGAAAAGCCCGCAAGCTGATACGGGATTTTAAACCCAATGTGGCTGTAGGTGTGGGTGGTTATGCCAGTGGCCCTTTGCTGAGGGCAGCAGTTGCCAAAAAAATACCTTGCCTGATTCAGGAACAAAATTCCTATGCAGGAGTCACGAATAAGTTGCTGGCAGCCGGAGTTGCCCGTATTTGCGTCGCTTACGATGGTATGGAGCGCTTTTTCCCAAAAGAGAAGATATTACTCACCGGCAATCCCGTACGTCAGGATTTGCTCCACTCGCTCAATCAAAAAGAAGCAGCCCTGAAGTATTTCGGGTTGAAGCCGGACCGACCAGTGCTGCTGGTTCTGGGAGGCAGCCTGGGAGCTCGCAGTATCAACCTGGCAGTGCAACAACAACTGGAATTAATAATAAAATCGGGAGTACAATTGATCTGGCAAACCGGCAAGTATTATTACAAGGATATTATGGCTGCCAATGCTGAACTTGGAAATAACGCCATTCTGATTACGGACTTTATCTCGAGGATGGATTATGCTTATGCCTTGGCCGATCTGATCGTATCGAGGGCCGGTGCCGGTTCTATTTCGGAGTTTGCCCTGTTGGGCAAAGCAGTGCTGCTGGTTCCATCGCCCAACGTGGCGGAGGACCACCAGACACAAAATGCTCTGGCTTTGGTGCGCAAAGGAGCTGCAGTAATGATCCGCGATGACGAAGCCCGCGAAAAACTGATTCCTGAAGCTTTAGCCTTGCTGGAGGAGCCCGAACAGCTTAAAGTCCTCAAAAGCGCCATGGCAGAATTGGCTTTGCCCAATGCTGCTGAGCACATAGCAGACGAAATAATAAAATTAGCAAAGATATGACAATCAAACAGGTGTACTTTATCGGGATAGGAGGTATAGGCATGAGCAATCTTGCCCGTTATTACCGTTCGCGTTCTTGTGGTGTGGCCGGATACGACAGAACGGAAACCGAATTGACCAGACAGTTGGTAAAAGAGGGTATGGAAATTCATTATTTTGATTCCGTCGAGGCTATTCCTGCCGCTTATAAAGATATTAAAACCACCATGGTGGTGAGAACTCCGGCCGTTCCCGACACTCATTCAGAACTGCAGTATTTCCGTTCGGCCGGCTATAAAATTGTGAAACGCGCCGAAGTCCTGGGTGAAATTTCCCGTGAACTCGATGCCTTGTGTGTGGCCGGAACTCACGGCAAAACCACTACCAGTACTTTGCTGGCACATTTACTCCGCCAATCATCGCTTGATTGCAATGCTTTTTTAGGCGGCATTGCCCTGAATTACGACACCAACCTCTTGTTGTCGGACAAGAGCCGGCTCATGGTGGCAGAAGCCGATGAATACGATCGGTCTTTTCATCAACTCAGGCCCTGGATGGCTGCTATTACTTCGGTTGATCCCGATCATTTGGATATTTACCACAGCCACGAAGCTTACCTGGAAGCTTTTGCCCATTTTACCAATCTGATTCGCCCGGGCGGCAACTTGCTAATGAAGCAGGCTTTGGTTTTGCAGCCTCGTTTGGCCGAAGGTGTAAAACTTTATACTTATGCTACTGAGCAAATGCCTTACGGTGGCAATGCCGATTTTTATGCAGAAAACATACTGATTGAGGAAGGGCGGCTTTATTTTGATTTCATTTATCCCGGAGGTGTGTTGAAAAAAATGGAATTGGGTCTGCCGATAATGATACATGTGGAAAACGCTCTGGCGGCCATGGGACTTGCTTATCTTTGCGGAGTGAGCCCCGATGAATTACGACTCGCTTTAGCTACTTTCAAAGGCAATCAGCGTCGTTTTGATTTTCAGATACGCCGCGATGATATGGTATATATTGATGATTACGCTCATCATCCCGACGAACTCAAAGCCTGTATCCGCTCCCTGAAAGCCTTGTATCCCGACAAAGAACTGACCGGCATTTTTCAGCCTCATCTTTACACCAGGACACGTGACTTTGCAGGAGAATTTGCCAAGGCTCTGTCGGGTTTGGATTATGTGTACCTGCTGGATATTTATCCTGCCAGGGAGGAAGCCATTCCGGGAGTAGATTCCGGACTAATTTATGATAAGTTGACCATAAGTGGGAAAATCCTCTGTTCTATGGATGAAATCTTAAGCCTGCTTGATAGGAAAAAACCGGAAGTTCTTGTAACTTTGGGGGCTGGAAATATTGACCGTCTGGTACCCTTATTAAAAGAAAAGTATTCCTGATGGCCAAAAAGGTGTTCATATGGATAGGCTCTGTGCTGATGGCAGGCTATGTGTTGTTTGCCATGATGCTCTATGGCAGGCAACAAAAGGAGCTGCGGGTTCAAAAAGTCTATATTCAGGTAAAAGACAGTGTAGACTATCCTTATGTAACATCAAAAGAAATTAGCCGATTGTTGAAAGAGAATCAACTGGAGGTAATTGACAAGAAATTAAAAGAGGTAGACCTGAGTCACATGGAAAGGGTAATAGAAAAGCATTCTATGGTGAAAAATGCCGAATGTTCCCTTTCGCCCGCCGGCCATTTGTGTGTTAAGATAGAACAGCGTATTCCTGTTTTGAGGATATATGTTGCAGGAGGAAATACTTTTTTTCTGGACCAGGAGGGCAAAAGGATGACCATCAACAGAAGGGTGGCGGTAGATGTTCCGGTAGCTTTGGTTCAGAGAACAGATTCTTTAAACATGGCCAATTTATTTGAATTGGCCTGCCTGATAAGCAAGGACGATTTTTGGGATGCCATGATAGCCCAGATTGTATTAGATTCCTCAGGGAAGTATAGTCTTATACCCAGATTGGGAGAGCTGGAAATCAAGATGGGGAAAGCAGAAAATATGGAATTTAAGTTAAGAGCGTTGCGAAGCTTTTTCGAAGAAGCTTTACCCAAATTGGGTTGGGACAGATATCGAAGCATAAATCTTGAATTCGGGAATCAGATAGTTTGCACAAAAAAATAAGAGATATGAATGCTGTTCAATCATACATAGCCGTATTGGAACCGGGAAGTTCGAATTTAAATTTGAGTCTGGGGTATAAAGACGAAAACGGCAAAGTGAATATCCTGTCATCTAAATCCAGAGCTATAGATACGGAAATCCGCCGTGGTGTAGTGCAAAATGTAGACCAGGTGGGCTTAATGATAAGTGAATTAATGCAAGAATTACTCAGAGAAATAGACCATGGCTGTACTATAGACCGGGTGTATGTTTCTTTGAACCCATACAGCATACAGTGCATAGATTGCAACGAAAAACTTAACATCAATACGCAGGAATTGATTACCGAAGAAATATTGTCTGACCTTTTTGACGATGCCATAGCCAAATATTTGCCCGAAAATAAGGAGATGATTGCTCATTTTGAACAAGAATATCTGGTGGATGGTTTTCCCAGCCTCAATCCAAAAGGAGAACGTCCTGCTGTGCTCGAAGGCAGGTATAAATTGATTGCAGCCAGATCACAATATATGAGAAATCTGGAAAACAGCCTGAGTAACGCAGGCTTGAAAGATTGCCGCAATATTCTGGGTATACAGGCTGCTGCCGAGGCGGTACTTAGCGAAGAAGACAAGAATAAAGGGGCTGTTGTGATTGATTTTGGCGGAGGAACTACTTCGATGTGCATTTACAAGGACAATGTACTTCGTTATGTTTGTGTCCTGCCTTACGGAGGTAAAAGTATCAGTCGTGATTTGAGGCAGCTCAACCTGAGCTTCAGCCAGGCTGAGGCCCTAAAATTGGAAAAGGGAACGGCTTTGCATTATACCGAAATTATGAAAAAGCAGGCCGGCAACAAGAAAGAAGGGGAAATACACTTTTTCAGCGAACCATTGTATGACGATAAAGAAATCAACGAAATTGTGGTTGCCCGCAGCGAAGAAATTGTAGAAAATCTCTGGGCTCAGATTAATTATTCAGGAGTAGATATCAGCAAAATTGGATCGGGGATTATTATTTGCGGAGGGGCATCAAAAATGAACGGACTGGAGGAATTGCTCCGCCTGAAAACACAAATGCCCGTACGTAAGGCAGATATATCCTTGCATTTATCGCCGGCCTGCCCTGTAGAATATCAGGATCCAATCTATGCTCAAACCATAGGCATGATTATGCTTGGGGAAAAAGGTGGTTGTCACGGTCCTGTGCATGCTGAAAGGAGCAAGGAACAACCCGAACAGGCTACTTTGCCAATGGAGGAGCTGGATGAAATAACACAAAAAGCAGTCGATAAGAAATCCAAACCTGAACAAGAAAAGCCCGATAAAAAGAATAAAGTCAAATTGATAGGAAGATTAGGCAATCTTTTTGACAACCTTATGCAACAAGGTGATTATTAATATAGAATATGATTGATGAATTAATGCCCTTTGATTTACCCTCCAGTGAACCGGCTATTATCAAAGTAATTGGTGTAGGCGGAGGAGGTGGTAATGCCGTCACCAATATGTTTCGTGAAGGAATCCGCGATGTAAGCTATCTGATATGTAATACAGACAAGCAAGCTATGCTGAATTCTGCCATACCCGATAAACTACAGTTGGGTCCGGAAACCACCAAAGGCCTGGGCGCAGGCAACCATCCCGAAATTGCCAAAGCAGCTGCCGTAGAAAGCATAGAAGATATTGAGGCTGCGTTTGGCCAACATACACGCATGGTATTTGTAACAGCCGGAATGGGCGGAGGTACAGGAACCGGAGCTGCGCCTGTCATTGCGGGTGTTGCACGCGATATGGGCATACTTACGGTAGGTATAGTTACCATTCCTTTTCGTTGGGAAGGAGAATCCAAAATTAATCAGGCACTGGACGGGGTCGAAGAAATGAGTAAAAATGTAGATGCCTTGCTGGTCATCAATAATGAGCAACTTTTTCGTATTTATCCCGAAATAACCGTAAAAAATGCTTTTCTCAAGGCAGACGAAACTTTGACAACAGCAGCCAAAAGTATTGCCGAAATCATTACGGTCCCCGGTTACATCAACCTTGATTTTGCCGACGTAAATACAGTCTTGAGAGAAGGAGGGGTGGCGGTAATGAGTGCAGGATACGGCAAGGGACAGCAACGTCTGACAGAAGCTTTGAATTCAGCCATAAAATCGCCTTTACTCAACAATAATGACGTATTTCGTGCCCGAAAAATATTGTTCAATATTACCTGCAGCGATAAGTCAGAAATCATGACTCACGAAATGGAACAAATCCGAGCCTTTATGGATCAATTTGTCAACCAGGTAGAAGAAGTTATCTGGGGTATTGCTGCCGACAACGATCTGGACGATCAAATTAAGGTTACCATGCTGGCCAGTGGTTTCGGTATAGACGATGTGCCTCAGGTAATGCTGCATAGGAAAGTCAAAAACCAGGAGCTGGAAGAAGATATCGAAGAAAAACGTCGTAAAAGAGAAAATCGTAAGGGTACTTATTATCCCGACAATTTTGGTATCCCTCCCCGCAGGCTCATTTATAAACCCAGGGTATTGAGCAATCAGGAACTGGATAACGAAGAAATTATTGATCAGCTTGATCAGCAACCGGCCAATCAACGTCCTTTTGCCTGATCAAAAAATAAAAATCACTATGGCATTAACAGATCAAATCAACGAAGATCTCAAGTCCGCTATGCTGGCCAGAGACGAAGTGCGCAAACTGACTCTGCGCGGAATAAAAAAAGAAATACTGGAAGCACGTACAGCCCCCGGATTTAGTGGAGAACTCGATGATCAGGCCATGATAAAAATCCTGAGCAAAATGCTCAAACAGCGCAAGGATTCTGCCGCTATCTACGAGCAGCAAAATAGGCCTGAGCTGGCCGCCAATGAGCTGGCCGAAGCAGCTATCATACAATCGTATATGCCAAAAGCTCTAAACGCCGAAGAACTGGAGGCGGCTCTTATGGACATTATCAAACAAACAGCAGCCCAAGGCCCTGCCGATATGGGCAAGGTAATGGCTGCGGCTTCCAAAGTTCTGTCGGGCAAAGCCGAAGGAAGACAGATTTCCGAAGCGGTTAAACGCCTCTTGTCATCCCTGTAATTCGGATTTCAGATTACTGTATTATTTTGCTTCCTCTGCCCAGGAGAATATCCTGAGCTTTGGTAATAGTGACATCCTTTACTCCGCAACGAATGGCATCGAAAGCATTTTGCAGTTTAGGAATCATACCTCCCTGAATGATACCCTGTTCTACATATTCTTTGAACAAGGCTGAGTCAATTTCGGAAATCAGACTGTTTTCGTCTTCCGGATTCATCAGCACTCCCTTTTTTTCGAAGCAATAAATGAGGTGAACCTCAAAGAAGCCTGCCAGGGCTTTGGCTGTTTCTGCGGCGATGGTGTCGGCATTGGTATTGAGCAGTTGCCCCTTTTTGTCGTGGGTAATTGGAGCCAGCACCGGGACAATGCCCAGCTTTAACAGATCGGCTATAACGTCGCCCTGAACTTCCTGTACATCGCCCACGTAGCCGTAATCGATTTCTTTTACCGGCCTTTTTCCCGATCGTATCAGGTTCAGGTCGGCTCCGGTCAGTCCAAGAGCGTTTATGTTTTTGGCCTGCAAACGGGCAACAATATTTTTGTTAATCAGACCCCCGTAAACCATAGTGACTATTTTGAGCGTTTCAGCATCTGTAATACGTCGACCCTCGGTCATCTTGTTTTCTATACCCAGCTTTTCAGCCAGTTCTGTAGCCAAAGTCCCTCCACCGTGAACCAGTAATTTGTGCCCTGATATTTTGGCAAAGTCTTGCAGGAATTGTTCCAGAGCAGCAGGATCTTCTACTATTTTACCTCCGACTTTTATGATGTTTACTTTATCCATATACCTAAAATGTTATTTCAGTATAATTTTATGTATTTGTTGTTTACCCTCCCGATGCAGTTGAATGTAGTATAAACCCGGCTGTAGATCGCTGAGATTAATTTCTCTGTTATGAAGAGTCAGTTCTTTTATCAAAGCACCGGAGGTGTTGTATACACGTACGTTGTCGCTGGGCAATGCGAACTGTTCGTCAATGTAGAGCATGCCATTGCTGGGGTTGGGATACAGCAGGGCCTTGTGCCCGGGATCTCCGCGAAGAGTTTCGACAGAGGCAGGTTCTGTGTAATCACTGAGCCTGATGTTGTCTATCCAACATTCACTACCCAGCTCGTTTTTGCTGAACGAAAAGTTGAGGGTATATTCTTTTGATTCACTCAGACTATCCAACACTAAACTGTAATGTTGGGTTTCGGGCTGGAGTGTACTTTCTTTTCTTTTGGTGGTCTGTGTGTCGAAGAATACGCTGAGGATGCTGCCTTCACTGCCCTTGGCATCAAATTCCAGACGGTATTGTCTGCCTTTAAATAAATAGACTTTCCAGCCTGTCGTACTTCTTACCAGGCTGGATGAGTTGGCCACTTCACCGTAGAAAGTCGTTTGTCCGCTTATGGGATCAGCCTTATCCAGGCTGAGGGCTACGTTGCCTGCGTAGTTCATATTCCAGCCTTCGGTTCCGGTTTCAAAATCCCCGTTGGTGACATAGTTGCCGTAGACCTGACCGGAGAGTTCTTCAATTTTTACTTCGTCTATCCACAATTCGGTGCCTGCCGGATGAGTGCCGTACTGGAAGTTCAGCACGTAGAGACCGCTGGATTCTCCGGCATCACCAGTAATGAAGGTGGATGTTCTCATGGCTGTGTTGCAGGTAAAAGTAGTTCTCAGGTTGTAGGCACTTCCGTCCAGACGTTGCATTTCGATGTGAAAGGGCTCCTGAGAATTGGATTTTGCCAGGAAACTGATTTTGTAGCGCAGGCCTCTCCTTACCGGAACCCGCCATTTTAGCTCTCTGTCCCAGTAATTCGAAGCCGGGCTGTTGACTTTGACATAAAAAGAATTACCGCTGTTGTAGGCAGTAGAGACCACACTTTCACTGAAATTGCCTCCGTAGGTGTTGAGTACCCAGTCTTTGAGGCCTTCGTTGAAACTACCGTTTGTTACCCAATTGTATGTCTTGATATTGTCCGGTACTTTCTTGGCCCAGAGCGAACGGGCGTTGTTGGGATCAATTCCTGTGAATACAATAGCGGGACGATGATTTTCCCAGTCCAGCTCATAGGACAGCATCAGAGGAATTGACTTGCTGTCTTTGTCTCTCTTGATGTATAAGGTATCGTTAGTAAAGTTCCAGCTGCCTGAGCCGAAGCCTGAACTGAAACGACCATCGGTGTTGAATGTCATGGTGTTGCTTTTGCATAGGAACTTTTCTGGGGCCTCGTCCTCTCCCAGTGGTTCGGCCAGGCCGTTGGACATCATGAGTTCGTACAATCGAATTTCTTCCCATTTGCCGGGGATGGAATCTCGTGTGATAAGGGGCATTATGCCCGGCCTTGCATAACGCTGCGGGCTGAGGGTCGGCCAGCCGTCGGGAGTCCAGGAAATTTTTCGGGTATGCATAATCATCATCGTGGGCAGGAAGGAGGGACGACCCTGGTTCATCAAAAAGTAATCTCCGCCCGATGTAAAGGCACTGACATGCGAAATGCCCTGCCAGCCGCTGTGGTTTTGGAATTGATATGGATAGCAAATCAGGGGGTAAATGTCTTTGTTGACCGTGTAATTCACATTATTCCCGTAATAGTCGTAGTAAGGCCCGTCCGGATTTTTAGATCGGGCGACCCTGGTGTGATAAACATTTCCCAGGGCACCTTGAGCTACAAATAGGTAATAATAATCCAGTTCAGGATAGTAAATTACCTCGGGTCCTTCGTAAGAAGAGGTCCATCCCCAGGTGTTTTGCGGGCCGTTCCGGCTGATGCGTTTGTAACTGTTCAGATCGCCTTTGCGCAAGCCCGTAGCGGGATCGAGCTCAATAGCGTAAATGCCCTGAGTCCACGAGCCCCACAACATCCAGTGGCTGCTGTCTTTTCCGATGGTCACAGTCGGGTCGATGGCGTTGAATACGGTGGTATTGGTGGAATGTACTATCCATCCCCGGTTGGTCCAGGGGCCTTCGGGACTGTCGGAAGTGGCCAGAACAATCATGGCTCTGCCGGTGTCGCTGAATATGGCAGAATAATAGAGCCGGTATTCGTTGCCTGCTTTCATGATATAAGGTGCCCAGATGCCGGTCATGGTTCTGCTGCTGTTGGGATCGACGCTGTGTTTCCAACTTAAGACCTCTGAGGGATAATCATCAAAGACAGTGCCCCGGTATTCCCAGTTTACCAGATCACGGCTGCGTCTATAGGGTATGCCTTTTACGCTGAAACCCCAGGCGGCATCGGTGCCGTATTCGTAAAAATAACCTCTGCTTCGGATAACCGTAGGGTCGTGCACATTGTAGTGAGCCCAGTTGAAGGTGGACGAGGCCAGGTGCATGTAATTATCAGCTTGCCAGGGATCGCTGATGCC